>DUQY01000289.1 GCA_012837565.1 Bacteroidales bacterium
GACAAAAAGAATTACTTCTTTAGCATTAATATTACTATCTCCTTTAGTTATTTTTGCAAGTGAGGCTGACCTTAAGATTCCTGAGGCAATACATGAATTAGGAATTTTGCACTGGGGCTTTGTGGTTACATTACTGGGATTATTATTTGGACTTTATCAATTTGTGAAAGTCAAAAGGCTTCCCTCCCACCAATCAATGCTCGATATTGCTCAAATCATTTACAAAACATGTTTAACTTATCTTAAACAACAAGGAAAGCTTATTGCTGTCTTGTTCTTTTTTATTGGTTTTGCTGTGGCTTTGTATTTTGGCTTTTTGGCTAGAGGTGAGAATGGTGAGACTTTTGGATTTGGAGGTGTCCTTTTGATTCTTACTTGGACAGTTATAGGGATTTTAGGTTCTTATTCTGTGGCAGCTTATGGAATAAGAATGAATACTTTGGCTAATTCGAGAATGGCGTTTGCTTCTTTGGAAAGAAAGCCTTTGAAGTTACTAAATATTCCTCTTAATGCTGGTATGAGTATTGGGGTTGTTCTTATTTGTGTTGAGCTTTTCTTAATGTTGATTATTCTACTTCTTATGCCAACTCATTTGGCTGGGGCTTGTTTTATTGGTTTTGCTATTGGTGAATCGCTTGGGGCTTCGGCTCTTAGGATTGCTGGCGGTATTTTTACTAAGATTGCAGATATTGGTTCTGATTTAATGAAGGTCTTTTTTAAGATTGGTGAAGATGACCCAAGGAATCCTGGTGTAATTGCTGACTGTGTGGGAGATAATGCAGGAGATTCTGTTGGTCCTACGGCTGATGGATTTGAAACCTATGGTGTTACTGGTGTGGCTTTAATTGCATTTATATTGCTTGCAATTGAAGATGTTGGCATTCAGAAAGAACTCCTTGTTTGGATATTTGCTATGAGGATTCTAATGATTGCAACCTCTATTTTCTCTTACTGGATTAATAATTTTATATCTAAGATTAGGTATGGTAAGGCTGATGATTTGGATTTTGAGGTTCCTCTAACAAGTCTTATTTGGATAACTTCTATTCTTTCAATTATTGGAACATTTGCAACAAGCTATATTTTAATTCCTGAAATTAATGGGAATGCAGACCTGTGGTGGATTTTGTCAATAATCATTAGTCTTGGGACGTTAGGAGCTGCGGTAATTCCTGAGGTTACTAAGATTTTTACATCTCCTAAGTCAATACATGTGGGTCAGGTGGTAAAGGCCTCTAATGAGGGTGGTGCTTCTTTGAATATTCTTTCTGGTCTTGTGGCTGGTAATTTTGGTGCATTTTGGACAGGTATAGTTTTTGTCTTGCTTATGTTTGGGGCTTATGCTTCTAGTTTCCCGTTAGCAGAGCTTATGATTTTCCCTTCCATTTTTGCTTTTGGCTTGGTGGCTTTTGGTATGCTGGGCATGGGACCTGTGACCATTGCTGTGGATTCTTACGGACCTGTAACTGATAATGCTCAATCTATTTATGAGTTATCTCTAATTAAGGATATAGAGGGGATTGATAAGGAGATTGAAAGAGATTTTGGGTTTAAGCCTGATTGGGAAAAAGCTAAATACTATCTTGAATCGAATGATGGTGCAGGGAATACATTTAAGGCAACAGCCAAACCAGTTCTTATTGGAACAGCAGTTGTGGGTGCTACTACTATGATATTTTCTTTAATCCTAATGATTGAAAAAACACTTGGAGTTGATCCTCAAACAATACTTACCTTGTTAAATCCATATAGTATATTAGGCTTATTGTTAGGAGGTGCTGTTATCTTTTGGTTTACTGGTGCTTCAATACAGGCTGTTACTACTGGGGCTCATAGGGCAGTTGAATATATAAAGAAACATATTAATCTTGACCCAAATGCTCCAAAGAAGGCTGATGAGGCTAATAGTATTGAGGTGGTTAAGATTTGTACGCAGTATGCTCAAAAGGGGATGTTTAATATATTTATTGCGGTTTTCTTCTTTGCTCTTGGAATAGCGTGTTTATCTGCCCTTAACCTTGCAGGGGAGGATGCGTTGCCAGCTGCTAAGTATGCTGGTATTTCCTTGTTTATTAGCTACCTAATAGGGATTGCGGTATTTGGACTCTACCAAGCTGTGTTTATGGCTGACGCTGGTGGTTCTTGGGATAATGCTAAGAAAGTTGTGGAAGTTGATATGAACCAAAAAGGGACTCCACTTCACGATGCAACAATTGTTGGCGATACGGTAGGAGACCCTTTTAAGGATACGTCTTCGGTTGCCCTAAATCCAATTATTAAGTTTACAACACTTTTCGGATTACTAGCAATGGAAATAGCCATTTCTGATTCGTTCCGTGATCTGGCTCCTTATTTTGGAATTGTGTTCTTCTTTATTGCTCTCTATTTTGTTTATCGCTCTTTCTATAAGATGAGAATAAAATAAGAGATAAGAGAATAACTTACTCTGGCTTGTTTATTAGGGCTTTAACTTCTTCTTTTAGTTTAAGGAATGCTTTTGCGTCTCTTATGAAATTGTCTAAGCCCTCAGAATTACCATCTGATAATCGCTTACATAGTATTTCTTCAAGATCTATTATTGTTTGTATGGTCTCGTAGCTCCTATTAAATGCGTCTTGTTCTATAAGTTCTTCTTTCTTTTGCTTACGAAGGTTGGTAATAAGGAGTGAGTATATACCATATAAATTATTATTAGGCATAGTCTCGTAATTCCTGTACCTACGTCTTCTCATCCAAGTGGAGGTTCGCAGATTTACATCAGAATCAAGAAGAATATGTTTTATTTCATGTCTTGTTAAACCAAACTTCTTAACCAAATCATCTACCTTTTCATCATCAGATATGTTTTCTGAATAGTAATAAAGGTATTGAGAAAGTATCTTGGATTCAACATCATCATTTTTATTCAACTCCCCGCCTTCATCAGTGGGTTGATCGAAGTAAACTATATTATCGTTCATAACTATATGTTATTAATTTATTAAAAACTATTTCATCCTTGCAAATATAATAAACAATTGTAGATAATGCAAGTAAATACGTGTTATATTGCTTGTTGCAGAGGATATTTAGTTTTTCTTACGGTACGATAAAACAGCCCAAGAATTGATTACTAATACAAATGCAAGTAATTTATAGAGTTGTGGAAGAAGGTCTGTTAGCTTACTTCCTTTCAAATAAACGCATCGCATTACATCAATAAAGTAGGTTAGAGGACTAAAAGCTCCTATCTTTTGTGCCCAAGGTGGCATTGAATTGAAAGGGGTATAGAGCCCAGACATCAAAATTAATATCATAATAAAGAAGAACATCATAAAAACAACCTGCTGGTATGTGCTAGCGTAGTTGGAGAGGATTAGACCCATTCCAGAAACTGCAAGAGTGAAAACAAAGGAGAAAAGATAGATTGTTAGGATGCTCCCCTGAGGAACTATTCCATAGAAGAACCTTGCAACAAAGAAACTTATCGTCATTATCACCATTCCTATTACCCAATAAGGGATTAACTTGGATAGGATGAAGACAGTCTTGGTGACTGGAGAAACATTGATTTGTTCCATATTCCCTTTTTCTTTTTCTCCAACAATGTTAAATGCAGGTAAGAATCCACTTACGATGGTTAGTACCATCACCATAAGGGCAGGCACCATAAAAAACTTATAATCTAATTCCCTATTAAACTGGTATATGGTTTTGATTTCAACACCTGGAGGGTCGTTTACTCCTGTGATTTCTGTTGTCTTTTCGTCTTGGTATTGTTTTATAATACTTAGAGCATACATTCCCCCCATGGTGCCTTTGGTTCCATTTACAGAGTTTACAGCAATAAGAATATTTGATTTTTTATTCATAACGAAATCCTTTTCAAAGTTCTTCGGAATGTTTATAACCATATCTGCCTTATCGCTTTGTATTAGGTCTAAGGCTGCATTATAGGTATGCTCCTGTGCAATTAGATTGATGGAGTTATTGGCAATTAGCTTCCCAACCATTTCTATTGAATAACTTGAATTATCCTCATCCACAATGGCTAATCGCATATTCTTTACCTCAAAATTAGCTGCATAAGGCAAGAGAATAAGTGTAAGAAAAGGGAATAGTAATATTACTTTAGGTAATAGCTTATCTCTAAATATCTGTTTGAATTCTTTTTCTACTAAGTAACCTAACATAATTTACTCCAATCTTTTTTTAAATGTTCTAAGGCTTATGCCTACAATAACTGATAACATAATAATTAGAGCTAAAAACTCTGACCAAACATATTGAACCTCAACTCCCATTATCATTAACTTCCGTATGGCACTTATAAACCATTTTGCAGGCATGGTTTGGGCTATAGCTTGCAAGATGAGAGGCATA
>DUQY01000290.1 GCA_012837565.1 Bacteroidales bacterium
AATATTTTAATAGTATATTACTACCAAAACTCCTTAATAGTTGCATTTATAAGTTGAACTTAGGAATGATAGAAAGATAGTTAGTAGATAGTTTTGAAAAAACTTCTCTTAAAGCCTTGTTATTATAAAAAATAATTGTACTTTTGCATTTGGGTAAGTCTTACACGACCAGCTCCCTTTGAATCTCCCCAGGGCAGGAATGCAGCAAGGTAATAAGGTTGTAGCGGTGCGATGTAAGTAGCTTACCCTTTTTTTATTTCCCAATAAACTTCTTTAATTATTAAAATCTGAAACTAAAATTAGCTTCTAAACTACTGCATTTCCAATTGGTTAAGAGCTTTATGGTATTTTCTTGCATTGGAGTAATGCTCTTGGACATCGGCTGTGAAATTATGGTATCCTGAAAAGTCTTCTCTTGCACAGAAGAAGATGAAATCATTCTTTGCATAGTTTAGTACAGCATCAATTGAGGAAATACTTGGAATGCAGATTGGACTTGGAGGAAGACCTGTGTTTTGATAAGTATTATATGGTGATTTCACACCTAACATACTACCAATAATGCGTTTAATTGTGAAGTCACCTATTGCAAACTTCACTGTTGGGTCAGCCTGAAGTCGCATTCCTTTTTTTAGACGGTTGATATAAACTGCTGCAACTATTGGTTTTTCTGCATTTTGATTAGTTTCCTCCTCAACAATACTTGCAATAGTCATTACTTCAAGCTTATTATAGCCTATTTCTTTTAGCTTATCTTCCCTTTTCATCCAAAACTTCTCCTGTTCCTTATGCATTTTTCTGATAAATTCTTCTGCCGATATATTCCAATAAAGCTCATAGGTATTAGGAATAAAAAGAGAGATAACCGAAACAGAATCAACACCAAATTCTTCCAAGAACTTATTATTATTCATCTTAGCAAGCAGTTCTTTCTTAGTTAATGCTAGTTCTTTTTCAATAGTTTGAGCAAAGATTTCCTTAGTTCTTGACTTACCAATAATAAGCTTTATAGGACTCTGGTGTCCTCTTGACAATCTTTTGACTAATTTAGCAACACTCATACCTTTTTCAATTTCATAACGTCCTGAATAGACCTTATTATATTTGAAAACCATGGAATAGACTTTGAAAGCTACTGAATTAATTATTATATTTTGAGATTCAATAGTCTTAACTATTTCTGATTTAGGAGTATTGGGATAAATAAAGAGATAAACCTTCTCATCCAAAACATCAACCTTAGCCGTTAAGAAGTAAACTACAAAAATAATAAAAGCAGATATTATTGCTAGAGTTGGAATTACCCAAGAGGATTTCTTTTTCATAAGGAAGTTAATTGTTGTATTATATTAGTTAAGTATTTTTTGATAGACGAAAACATCGAAGTAACTGTTGCCTTTCTTGATCCAGTCATTCAAAACAGCTGTTTTCTTATAGCCAGCTTTATCAAAAAGCTTGCAACTTGGCATATTATCTTCTGTAACGTAGGCGTAGAGCTGATGAAGATTAAGAATATTTCTTGCATAGTTCCATACCCATTCCAAAGCTTTGAAAGCAATGTTTTTCCTTCTAAACTCACCATCTGCAATAAATATCCCTACCCCTGCCCTTGAGTGCTGCGGCTCCAAATCATAAAGATCCACACAACCAACAGTCCTAACCTCACCTTCCACTTCAATATCTATCATAAGACGCATTTGTTTTACAGAATATATATCATCATTCTGAGCATTCTGAACATAACTCTCAATAGCAAAACGAGAAAAAGGAGCCCTCGTAGCGCTAACCCCCCAAAGCGAATAGGTATTTTCCCATTCATATATTCTTTCGGCATCACTTAATTCAACTGCCCTTAATCGTAAATTCATAAGATATAGATTTAGAGTATTAAATATGAGCCTAAGAAAAACTAATAACTAATATTTAACACTTCAAATAATTAATACTTGACAATGCAAATATAGTAAAATAAAGAAAGTTGAGATAAAAAACAATAAAATAAACATTAACAGAAAGAAAAAATAGTATCTTTGCCCTAATTAATGAAAAAAATATAGAATGAAATAAAAAATAAAAGACATATAAAATAGCGTTTCGCTTAAAAAATTTCCTGTTCCTGAAATACGACCAAATTTTTCAATGTAACACAGGGAAGTAAAAAGTGGAAACGTCTGCGATATATTATCGTGGGCGTTCCTTTTACTTTGTGTTGTGGGTCTGTGCTAGAACCTCGATTAAAATGTAAATGGGAATTAGCCCACGTTTTTTTATGTGTTTTCTTCACCAAAAGAAAACATATTATGAGTATCGTAGAGAATAAAGACAGTCAAGTTGAAATACTCGACCTTGTTAAAGACCAAATAGAGAGGATATGAGTCAGCAAATACAAAGTATTAAATCATACAAGATTGTATATCCTCAGGTATATTCATACATACTTCCTAATCGTATTGAGAATGAAGGTTCTCAAAAGATTGGATATACAGAAAAAGAGAATGTTGATGAAAGAATAAAGCAACAAGTAAATACTGCTGCTCTTAAAGAAAAATACTCGAAATTATGGAGTTCTCCTGCTTTTTTTGAAGGGAATAAAGAGAGTTTTACTGATAAGACTTTTCATAAATTTCTTGAGAAAAATGGAATTGAAAAAAGAACGGAATTAGGCAGTGAATGGTTTTATTTCAACGGAAATCCTGAAAACTCAAAAGAATTATTCGACTTATTCCGAAAAGAAGGATTCTTTGCCCTACAAACTGATGAGGGTAAGATAGAATATGTATTGCGAGATGAGCAGAAAGATGCTGTACAAAAAGCACTTCTATACTTTCAGAATAATGAAAAAGGAGAATTTCTTTGGAATGCAAAGCCACGTTTCGGGAAAACATTAGCTGCTTATGACTTAACCAAGAGATTGAAAGCAAAAAAGGTGCTAATTGTAACAAATAGGCCAGCAATTGCAAATTCTTGGTTCGACGATTATGATGAGTTCATTGGGGAATATGCTTTTGTATCCGAGACCTCATCCATAAAAAATAGACCAACCTTAACAAGAGAACAGCATATTTCCCATAGACCAATCAAACCTCTTATAACCTTTCTTTCTTTACAAGATCTAAAAGGCTCAAAATACTTTGGAGGAGACTATGATAAGCTACGCTGGGTTGCAGATCTGGAATGGGATTTATTGATTGTTGATGAGGCACACGAAGGAGTAGACACTGTTAGGACAGATGCTGCATTCGGTTATATCAAACGTAAACATACACTTCATTTATCTGGAACCCCATTCAAGGCATTGGCTAATGATAAATTCCCTAAGGATGCTATCTTCAATTGGACGTATTTGGACGAACAAAAAGCTAAACGAGAAGAACTAAAACAAGGTGAAACGGGAGAGCATACGGATTTGCCAGATATTAAACTATTTACTTATCGCATCTCACAAATGATAAGAGAAGAGGTAAATCAAGGGATAGAAATAGAAGATGAAACCTATGATTACGCCTTTGATTTGAATGAGTTTTTTAGTACAAATGGTCAAAGATTCGTCTATGAAAAAGAAGTAAAGCAGTTTTTGATAAACCTTTCAACAAATAAGAAATACCCTTTCTCTACACCTGAACTTAGGGAAGAGCTTAAGCATACATTTTGGTATGTTGGCAATAGGGTAAATTCAGTAAAGGCCCTTGAGGGACTATTAAAAGAAGACCCTGTTTTTAAAGACTATGAAATAATTATTGCTGCAGGCAATGGAAAGAGCTTTGAGGAAGAAGAGAATGATTTTTATGCTAATGAATCTTCTTATAATAGAGTAATAGACGCTATTTCTAAACACGAAAAAACCATTACTCTCTCATGTGGACAATTAACTACGGGAGTAACTATCAAAGAATGGACAGCTGTTTTGATGCTTACTGATATTAAAACTCCTTCGCTATATATGCAGGCTGCTTTTAGGGCTCAAAACCCATATAAAGTGTATAAGGACGATGAGCTAATTATAAAAGAATCTGCATATCTCTTCGATTTCGCTCCTACTCGTGTGTTAGAAATATATGACCAGTTTGCTAATGGATTAAATCCAAAGGCAGTAGGTGGTGAAATTACAGAAGAGGAGAGAGAAGAGAATATAAGGGAGCTTCTGAACTTCTTCCCTGTTATATCGGAAGACACCAATGGTGAGATGGTGGAATTGGATGCTAAGCAAGTACTTACATTTCCTAATGCATTGGCTGCTACTGAGATTGTTAATTCTCGCTTTATGACCAATCTCCTCTTTAATGAAAGCGTTAGAGGTGTTTTCAATTTTCCTAAGGAAGTAGAGGAAATTTTAAACAAGATGCCGATAGAGAAGAACAAGCGTTCAGAAAAGCCTAAAGGCGATATTGAGATTGACCTTGCAAGGGATGCTCATAAAAATAAGGCTCAAAAGATTAATCAGAACTCAGAACTCATTCTTGGAGAGAAGATATTTAGGGCAAACACTGAAAGAGTTATCGATGAATTGTTTAAAGACAACAAAGAGATAGTTCCTATTGAGAAAATAGCCAAGGAAATTACTGAAGTAGCGGAACCTCTAATTGCAAAATACAAAGAAGTCTATAGGGCTACCAAAGCCGAGACAGATGAAGTTACCAAGCAAATAACAGAAAAGATAGAAGAGATTGCAGAAGAGTATAATAGTGCTGAGATAAAAGACAAGGATATTCTTAAGCAAAGGGTAATTGAAAC
>DUQY01000291.1 GCA_012837565.1 Bacteroidales bacterium
GATGTAGTCAGGAAAAAAGCTTATCTTTAATATACTTACCAGTCTGAGACTTATCCGACTTAACCATCTCTTGGGGAGTACCATAAAAAATAATATCCCCTCCATTCTTTCCACCGTAGGGTCCTAGTTCAATTATCCAGTCTGCTATTTTAATTATATCGGCATGGTGTTCAATAACTATAACCGTATGACCAATGTTCACAAGCTCTTGGAGTGCGATATTGAGTTTGTTTATATCGTGGAAATGTAGTCCTGTTGAGGGTTCATCAAAAATAAATATGGTTGAGTTTTCATTATTCCCCTTTGTTAGGTAATAAGCTAACTTAACCCTTTGAGCTTCTCCACCACTAATAGATATTGAGCTTTGTCCTAGTTCTAAATATCCTAAGCCTACTTTTATAAGTGATTCTAATTTCATAGCAATTCTTGTAGTGAGTGGTTGGTTATCTTCTGAGAAAAACTCAACAGCTTCTTGAATTGTCATAGAAAGAATATCTGAAATATTCTTTGTTCTATATTTTATTTCTAATGTATCTTCCTTATACCTACTTGAGTTGCATGCCTGACAAGGAAGAATAACATCTGCCATAAATTGCATAGGAATTGTTACCGTTCCTTCTCCCTTGCATTCCTCGCAACGTCCTCCATCAACATTAAAAGAGAAGTATCCAGCCTTTAAATTTCTTTTTTCTGCTAGGGTTTGACTCGCAAATAAATTACGGATATCATCAAAGGCTCCTAAATAAGTTGCTGGATTGGAACGGGAAGAGCGACCAATTGGATTTTGATCTATTAATTGTATTGACTTAACAAGAGAAAGCGAACCCGTTGCCTCCGATGCTTTTGGAACAATATCAACTATCTCTCCCAATTGCATTTTTACGGAATTATAGAATATATTTTTAATTAGAGTGGTTTTCCCTGAGCCACTTACTCCACAAACAACTGTTAGGGCTTTTAGTGGAACCTGAACACTAACATCGTTTAAGTTGTTCTCATTACAGTTCTCAATACTTATTGATTCCTTCCATTTCCTTCTTATCTCTGGAAGTGGAATCTCTAATTCATTATTAAGATATTTAGCTGTTAGTGATATTTTGCTTTTAAGTAGGTCTTCGAAAGAGCCATTAAATATAACCTCTCCCCCATTCTTTCCTGCCTCTGGTCCAATATCAACTATTATATCTGCTGCCTTAATAATCTCCTCATCATGTTCAACTACAATAACAGTATTTCCTGCGTCTCTTAGCTTATAAAGAACGTTAATTAGATTATGTGTATCTCTCGAATGCAGTCCTATACTGGGTTCATCTAAGATATACATTGAGCCAACAAGAGGACTACCAAGTGAGGTTGCAAGTGCTATTCTTTGGCTTTCTCCTCCTGATAGGGTTGAGCTTTGCCTATTAAGTGATAGATATCCTAAACCAACCTCATACATATAACCAAGTCTTTGTTTGATTTCTGTAATTAGGCGTTCTGATACTTTTCTATCATAATCGCTTAATTCTATATTGTCGAAGTATTCAATTAAATCATCAATTGGCATAAGTGATAAATCTATTATAGACATATCATTTATTTTCACATATCCTGCATCCTTTCTTAGTCTTGTTCCTCTACAATCAGGACAGGTTGTTCTTCCTCTATATCGTGAAAGCATAACCCTATATTGTATCTTATAGCTTTCTGCAACAAGCATTTCAAAAAACTTGTTTATGCCAATTATATCATCGTTTCCATTCCAAAGGAAGTCTCTTTCTTCTTTCGATAGTTTATTATATGGTCGGTGAATTGGGAATATATCGGCTGCCTTTTCAATAAAATCTTCCTTAAACTTCTTCATTATCTCACCTCTCCACGAGTTAACAACTCCTTCATAAACGGATAGGTGTGGATGAGTAACGACTAAATCCTCTGATATTCCCTCAACAAAGCCAGAGCCACTACATGTTGGACAGGCTCCATAAGGATTATTAAAAGCAAAGAAGTTTTCAGATGGTTTTGTGAACTCTATGCCATCTCTTTCAAAGCGATTAGAAAAGAAAAACGTTTCGTCGTCTTTTATAACAAAACAATCCCCTTCACCCTCATAGAAAGCTGTGTGTATGGAATCTGAAAGACGCAGATAAACATCCTCAGAAGAATGGTCAATGCTTATTCTATCTATTAGTATTTTAATCTCAGAGTCTTTCTTTATGGTTTTCTCTAATGCATCTTCAATCTTTGTTACTTCATCACCAATCACTATCCTAACATAACCCAATTGCATCAAGAGTTCGAATCTTTCTTTAAATGTTTCTTTTGGTTTTAACTTAATTGGGCAAAGAATCATTACCCTTGAATTGTTTTCAAAGGAAAGAAGCCTATCAACAACATTAGATACAGAGTCTCTTGTTACTTCCTTTCCTGAAATTGGTGAATAGGTCTTCCCTATTCTTGCATATAAGAGTTTGATATATTCGTATATCTCGGTAATTGTTCCAACAGTTGAACGTGGATTTCTATTAGAGGACTTTTGTTCTACGGCAATTGCAGGCGATATTCCAGATATTGAATCTACCTCTGGCTTATTCATCCTACCAAGAAACTGACGAGCATATGATGAAAGGCTTTCAACATATCTTCTTTGTCCCTCAGCAAACAAGGTATCGAAAGCAAGAGAGGTTTTCCCTGAGCCTGAAAGTCCTGTTATTACAATTAGTTTATTATGAGGTATGGTTAGATCAATATTCTTTAAGTTATTTACCCTCGCCCCTTTAATTACTATATTATCTTTATCCACTTATATTTGTTTTTTCTTAAAGAGAAATCTCTCTATTAACTACCATAAAACATTTTGTCCACAAACTACACCCTATGACCTATTATTAAAAAAATAAATTGTCAATTAAGAGTGAGACTTGTGGACAAAACGATAAAAGACTAAATATAATTACTTTTTACCTAGACTTCCTTCATTTTTATTTGTAGTTGGCTTTGAAATACTATCTCTCATTTCAGTATCAGCCATAATGTTTTTCATCTTATAATAATCCATAATACCTAAATTACCACTTCGGAAAGCATCAGCCATAGCAAGAGGAATTTCCACCTCTGCTTCAATAACCTTAGCTCTGGCTTCCTGTGCTTTTGCCTTCATTTCTTGTTCAGCAGCAATTGCCATTGCTCTTCTTTCTTCAGCCTTAGCTTGTGCAATATTTTTATCAGCCTCTGCTTGGTCCATTTGAAGTTGAGCACCAATATTCTTACCAACGTCAATATCGGCAATATCAATAGATAGAATTTCAAATGCAGTTCCTGTATCTAATCCTTTTGAAAGAACAAGTTTAGAAATTGAATCTGGATTTTCAAGAACATAAGCATGAGATTTGGAAGAACCAATTGAAGTTACAATACCTTCACCAACACGAGCAAGAATTGTTTCCTCACCTGCTCCTCCTACCAATTGGCGGATATTTGCTCTAACAGTAACTCTTGCCTTAACAATAAGTTGAATACCATTACTTGCAACAGCTGCAACTAAGGGAGTATCCAATACCTTAGGGTTAACACTTAATTGAACAGCCTCAAACACATCACGACCAGCAAGGTCAATTGCAGTTGCTGATTTAAAATCTAAATTAATGTTTGCTTTATCTGCAGAAATTAAAGCTTTAACAACTCTTGGAACATGTCCACCTGCAAGATAGTGAGCCTCTAAGAGGTCAGAATTTAGATCTAAGCCTGCTTTCTTAGAAGTAATCATTGAATTAACAATAATTGCTGGTGGCACTTTTCTCCAACGCATAAAAATAAGCTGAAGAAGAGACATCTTAACACCGTTCAATACGCATTGGAACCATAAGTTTAAAGGTACCAACCAAAGGAAAACGATTAATGCTACAAGAGACATTACGACGATTAGAATAATTGATGGCATAATTTCTATTTTTTTAGTTAATAAATCTATATTTAAAGAGCAAAGATATAAATATTCTACCAAATTTCAAAGTATAAAGAATTATTATTCATTAATTATGCAAATACATTTGTTTTATAGTTGCTTATCATTCCATAATTATCTTAAAATCTCTTCAAAGACAATATCCTTCATTTCTTTATAAGAAAAGAAACGAATAAAGAAATTACTAAAACAAGCCTTCTTATCTACCCTAACCCAGCAGAAAATAATACCAACATATTAATTCAAGGAGTAAGTTCTAAAACAGAAAAGCTAATTATAAAAGACTAAATCAAAATAGAACAAAGAAAGAAACTTTTAAAACAAAGAAAGAATTTACTGAAACGCTGTATTAAATTTCTAATACGGCGTTTTATTTTACGTACAAGCCCATGTTAGCAATTTGTTTCTTTGTTACAAAAAAATTATTTGTATTTTTGAATCCTAATTATTAATAAGAAATATTATTGATATTTATCAACTAAGAATAGGTTTGAAACATTCTAAACCTGAGATATGGAGAAGAGTATTAGTTTCTGCAAATACAGAATTAGCAGAGCTACACTCTCTAATTCAATTTATGATGTTTTGGTCAGACTCTCATTTACATCATTTTATTTCAAATAATGTCTATTACGAGCCTAAAGATGAGGATGAGGATGGACTCGGTGAGTTCTTCACTGCCAAAACAATGGACTATACAAATATTAAAGTGTCACAACTTCTTAAAAAGGAAAAAGATACAATTGAATATGAGTATGATTTTGGAGATAATTGGGAAATGAAGATTCTATTAGAGAAAATAACTCAAGTAGATCAAGAAAAGTTTATACCAATTTGTTTAACAGCCAAAAACGCTGCCCCAATGGAAGATTGCGGAGGTATAATGGGATATTATTATATATTAGATGTTTTGAAAGATCCAAAACATGAAGAGTATGAAGGTATAAAAGAATGGATGGGCTATGAGATAGATGAAGAATGGGATGCAAAAGAAGGTGAGTTGGAAGCTATCAATTATAATTTCAAAAGATTTGCAAAAGCAGTAAAGTAAAGCATAAGTAAAGCTTATTCGATAGGTCTGACAAATATTTTATTTCCGTCAATCTTTTCTATCCCGATTTCTGTTTTTGGGTCAACAAAAGAAGTGATTGTGGAAACTTCAACACTCTGGCCATTTATTTCAGCCATACCTGCAGGAGCCAAGCGTGATATTGTAATACCCTTGTCTCCTACCTTAAATTCTTCTACCTTAAAGTCATTTGCCTTGCTGTCGATTGACTTGCTGGCAAACTTTTTCCATGTATCAAAGCGTAGTACCCAAATAATCAGAACAATACAAGCTACTATAGCAAGAAATGAGGTAATC
>DUQY01000292.1 GCA_012837565.1 Bacteroidales bacterium
CATAACTTTGCTATAAGTTTTTTCATAAAATAATTTACAATACCTACGACTTGGGTTCAAGAAGGCCCAATGACAGGACTCACGAGGACTCCTACAATCTTACTTATATTAAAATCGAGGGCCTTCTTAACTTCCTTGAATGGAATGCCAGCCTCCAGGATTAAGCATTCCCCATCATTTTCAAGCAAGTAGCAATTTCCCAAGGAAGATGATCCCAATACTCTTAATTTCATAATTAAAAGTCCATTTCTACTTGAATGTCATCTGTTATTGAAGTTTCAGTTTCCTCATTGTTTTGATATTGCTCTATATCTTTCTCTTGAATTTCTAAAGGCTTGCTATTTGCTTTTTCTTGAATCTCTTCTCTTACTTCTGTTGCTGTAGATTCGACATAGTTATCATAAGGGTCTTCTGTCACTTCATTAAATGCTGAAGCTTCATCATCTATTAATGCACTATCATCAGAAGAATTAATTAAAAGCTTACATGCTCTATTAAGAACTGTTTTTTTTGCCATTTCTTCAGCGAACTTATTATGTGCAGGAGAACTACCTTTAGCAGCTCCTTGTGACCAGGATTGTCTAATTTGGTCTATATTCATTATTTCAACAACCGTCTGGTCCGGTGTCTTTACAATTGCATAAGCACCTATTATTTTTGAATTATTAATATTTTCTAACCTCTGCTCATGCTTAGTTATTCTTCTCTCACCTGTTTCTGGATCAATTCCGTATTCAAACAAATCATCTTTATAAATAACATTCGCGACTGGCGTACCAATAACTCCTCCAAATCTCTTGGCCATGGCCAATGTTCCAAAGTAACTAGGAACTAAGTTGCACTTACTACCAAAGGCTACAAAATAACATTGTTTCTTAGCCGGATTTAGACCATTTACAGCCATGTTAATAACTGCCTGGGTAATACTTTCCCTAGAACAAGCTTCTAGCAATGGCTTACCGTTCTTATCTACCCCTTCTTTAAGCATTAGATAGGCACTATTAAGTGCATTAGCTGCACTGTATTTAGCGGGTAGCCTTAGCCCTCCCTTTTCCTTTTCTTTGATTAACCCTAATACTCCATCTACATCTTTGTTTGTAAAAATCGATAGTTGATTTGACATATCTCTTTCCTCCTATAATTTTTATTATTTAATCGCAATATGTACGGCAACAATGCGGGCATCCTGTAATGAGTTCTTTACCTGCCATCTCCAATGTGATACCAGTGATACGCGTGCCTGTTATTTCTCCAGAAAGCCTATTTCTTTCTTCCCTTTCAAGCTTCATATAAATGTTCTTTTTGCACGAAAAACAATTTCCGTCACTAGGCGCAAACTGAGGTAAATTATTATCCAGGCAATACCTTTCTTGTGCAGTAATAGATTTATTAATGTCATATGTTCTCTCTTCCATTAAGCTACCTCCACTTTAATCTCATCATCCTTTGTTACTATTAAATTAATTATTTGTGCATCCATACTTGGTATCTCGTTAACACCTTCTCTGTTATCAATAAATATAGGTGCTGTAACCTCATAAATGGCTGACATGGTGTTTATAATATCTAGTCCTGCTTGTACCTTAGCTGCACTGTTTAAATTAGAATAAGGAACGCCATTTAAGGTAAGTTCACATGTTTCTTTTAACCCACCATTGATTTGTACATCAAATAACTTCCATTTAACCAATTCAAACTTGCTATTAATCGTATCTGACAGCATGTCCATCTTTGCTTTAATAAACTCTTCAAAAAGGAATATCATTTTTTCTGTGTCTGC
>DUQY01000293.1 GCA_012837565.1 Bacteroidales bacterium
ACTATGCAACGCAAAAGCCAGAAGCTTTGTTAGAAAGAATTATCAAAGGTTCTTCTAATGAAAACTCTATTGTTTTGGATGTGTTTGGAGGAAGTGGTACAACGGCTGCTGTTGCTGAAAGGTTGGGTAGAAGGTGGATTACTACGGATATTGGTAAGCCTGCTATTCTTGTAATGAGAAAGAGATTTATTGACCAAGACGTTAAACCTTTTCTTTATCAGTCTATTGGGGATTATCAAAAGGAAGCTTTCTCAAGCAGTAAACTTTATAAGAGGATTGGCGACCTTAGTCAAATTGTTATGGGACTTTATGGTGCCTTACCTTTTACAGAAGACCAATTGGCAGATAGGAACTTTGGTTATATCAAAAATCAAAGAACTTTAGTAATGGTTGATAGTCCAAATAAGCTAACAGGAAAGGCTACAGTGAAAAGAGCTATTGAAGCAAAGAATACTGTTTTGGGTGGCAATTGGGATAAGGTTGTGGTTTTGGGTTGGAACTTTGCTTACGATATTTCGGAAGCAATAGAATTATATAACGATGTAGAAGTATTGGTAATTCCACCAGATTTATTAGATAAGCTATCTTCCAAGAAAGAGTATAAGAAATTAGTTGAGTCGAAGAATATTCGTTTCTCTACCTTGCAATACCTAATGCTTAAACCAATTGAGATAAAGAGGATAAGTGAGGAGGAAGATAATATTGTGGTGAGTTTAGATAATTATATTCTTCTCTCGCCTGATAATATTCCGCTTGATGAAAAGGATAAGGAAAAACTCCAAGATATTATTAATAATGATCCTTTGGCTTTAATTGAGTATTGGAGCATTGACCCTGATTATGATGGTATTACTTTTAGGAGCACTTGGCAGGATTATAGAGGAAACACTGCAAATGATAGTGATCCACTTCACTGTGTTTATAGGGCTGATTTATTTCTTCCTTATAAGGAAAAGAGAAAGGTTTGTGTAAAGGCTGTGGATGTTTTTGGGTTTGAGAGTATTGTTTATAAAGAAATTTAATTAGGTTATGGCAAATCAAAAACTAAGAGGAGATATATCCTTAGAATTAGCAAAGACTATTTCGGAGCAAGCAAATAATGCCTTCAATGCTGGAAGTATGTTTGAAGATGTTACGCCAACTACAAGAGATCTACTTAATCATTGGTTTGGGGAATCATACACCGACTCAAGAACATTTAATTTTCATGAGGGTCAGAAACAAAGTATATTGAATGTTATCTATCTTCATGAGGTGCTAAAGATAAAAGATGTTTTGGATATATATAGTAAGGTTGATTCCGACCTTATTCCCTTTGTTAATTTGGCAGATTTAAAGAAAGAGAAATACTCCTATCCTAAGTATGCTATCAAAATGGCGACAGGAACAGGAAAGACATGGGTTATGCATGCTCTTATGATTTGGCAACTCTTAAATGCAAAGCATGAAGATAGTTATAGTGGACGTTATACGAAGAACTTTCTTGTTGTTGCACCTGGGATAATTGTTTATGATAGACTCTTAGATGCTTTTAAGGGAAAAATCAAAGAGGGGACTCAGGAAAGAGATGAAAAAACTAATGATTTTTATTCTAATGGTGACTTATTCCTTCCAGAGGCATATAAGGAGGAGATTATTAGATTTATTCAAAACAATACTGTTACAAAGG
>DUQY01000294.1 GCA_012837565.1 Bacteroidales bacterium
AAGAATACATAACAGAAGGATTTGCAGTAAAGGAACCAAAAACCCTTGCAGACTTTCTACTTTATATATATGGATATTTAGGTCTAAGTCTTATTCTTTTAGTTATAGCATTTGCCAACACCTATTCCAGGCATAAGATATTTGATTCTGCACTTAGGGAAGAAAAGATAAAAGCCTTTTCAAAATCGGCGAGACCTTGGTATTTTGTTGGAGTTTTGTTTCCAATTGTGGCTTTGATTTTGTATCTTTGGTATAAGCTTGTGTTTAAACCTAAAATCAGATATAAAACCTTAGTTTGTTCTAGCTGCACCAAAAACATGAACCGTTTAAGTGAAAAAGAAGAAGACAAATACCTTAGTGAAAAACAAATTATAGAAGAAAACGTTAAGTCAAGAGATTACGATGTTTGGCTATGCGATAATTGTGGTAATACTGATATATTCGCTTACGATAATTCTCTAACACAATACACTAACTGCCCTTCATGTGGAGGAAAAACAATGTATATAGCATCAGATACCATTATTCGTCTTGCAACCCAATCGAAAGACGGAGTTGGAAGAAAAACATATATTTGTAAGCATTGCAAGAATAAAACCACTAAGGATTATGTTATATCAAAGGAAACTGCTGGAGTTATATTAGGAGGTGCTGCTATTGGTGGACTTGGAACAGGAAGCAGTGGAGGAGGTTTTGGTGGTGGTAGCTTTGGAGGAGGAATGTCGGGCGGCGGTGGCGGAGGTGGAAGGTTTTAGAAAACAAGAATAGGATTTATCTATATAAATAAAAACAAAAGACTTATGAAAAAAAATACAATTAGCATAGTTGCTATCTTAGGAGTTGTACTAATAATAATTATTTGGTTAGTTTCAGCATATAATGGTTTGGTTCAGAAAGACGAGGCTTGTTCTCAACAATGGTCTAAGGTTGAAAGTCAATACCAAAGACGACTTGACCTTATCCCTAACTTAGTTAATACTGTTAAGGGTTATGCTTCTCACGAAAAAGAAACTTTCACAGAAGTTATTCAAGCAAGAAACCAAGCTGCAAGTGCTAAGGTTGACCCTAACAATTTAACACAAGAAAGTTTAGACAAATATCAACAAACACAAACCCAACTTAAATCTTCATTAGATAGATTAATGGTTGTTGTTGAACGTTATCCTGACTTGAAAGCTAATCAAAATTTCCTTGAACTTCAATCACAACTTGAAGGGACAGAAAACCGTATTGCTGTTGAAAGACAAAGATTTGCTGATGTAGTAAAAGTATTCAATTCAAAAATACGTAGTTTCCCAACAAATATAATTGCAGGTATGTTCTCATTTGAAAGGAAAGCTTATTTTGCAGCAGAAACTGGAGCAGAAACTGCACCTAAGGTAGAATTTTAGAAAAAAGACTGCCATAAAGGATGGCTTAGTATATGGAAGAAAAAAACACTCAAACAAAACAAACTCATAAAACAATTCCTGTTAAAGGGATGTACGAAGACTGGTTCTTAGACTACGCATCATATGTAATACTCGAAAGAGCTGTGCCACATCTTAATGATGGTTTAAAGCCAGTTCAAAGACGTATTCTGCATTCAATGAAAGAATTGGATGACGGAAGATATAATAAGGTTGCTAATATTGTTGGTAATACAATGAAGTATCACCCTCATGGAGATTCTTCAATTGCGGATGCATTAGTTCAGCTAGGACAAAAGGATATCCTTATTGATTGTCAAGGAAACTGGGGGAATATCCTTACAGGTGATAGTGCAGCTGCTTCACGTTATATTGAAGCTCGACTATCTAAATTTGCATTAGACGTTGTCTTCAATCCTCAAACCACTTCTTGGCGTGCCTCATATGACGGAAGAAACAACGAACCTCAAACCCTACCAATTAAGTTCCCTCTTCTACTTGCACAAGGAGTTGAAGGAATTGCTGTTGGACTAGCTTGTAAAATTTTACCACATAATTTTATTGAACTCATTGAAAGCTCAATAAAGATACTTAAGAACGAGCCTTTTGAAATATTCCCTGATTTCTTAACAGGAGGAATGGTTGATGTTTCTAAATACAATAATGGTTTAAGAGGTGGAAAGATAAGGGTTAGGGCTAAGATTAAGATTGAAGATAAGAAGACACTTATTATAACAGAAATACCTTATTGGACAACAACAGGGAAATTAATTGATTCAATTATTAAGGCAAATGAGAAAGGTAAAATCAAAATCAAGAAGATTGACGACAACACCTCTCAAAATGTTGAGATTATAATACAACTGCCAAGTGATACTTCTGTAGACCAAACAATTGACGCATTATATGCTTTCACCGACTGCGAGATTTCAATATCTCCAAACTCCACTGTTATTCACAATGACAAACCACGCTTCCTCCCTGTGGACGAAATGCTTAGGCATTCAACACAAAACACACTTGACCTTCTTAAACTAGAACTAGAGATTCAACTACAAGAACTAAGAGAACGTTGGAACTGGGTTTCACTTGAAAGAATATTTATTGAAAATGAGGTTTACGAAAAAATTAAACCTTGTAGGACAGATAAAGAAATTGACGATACAATTATACTTGGGCTAAAACCTTTTATTAAAAACTTAATTAGGGAACCAAGCATTGATGATATTCATAAATTAAGAAAGATTCCTATTGATAGGATTTCAAAATACAATTCTGACAAAGCAAAAGATATACTTCTTGCAATTGAAGATGACATAAAACAAGTACAGTTCGACTTGGAACACCTTATTGATTATGCAATAGCTTATTACGTAAGAATACTTAAGAAATATGGTAAAGGTAGAGAAAGAAAAACAGAGATAAGAAGCTTTGATGTTATTGAAGCACAAGCAGTAGCTGTTGCTAATGAGAAGCTTTATTGTAATTATAAGGAAGGTTTTGCAGGTTACAAAATTAAAACAGATGAATACGTATGTGATTGTTCTGATATTGATGATATAATTGCATTCAAAAGCGATGGAACCTTCGTTGTTAAGAAAGTTCAGGAGAAGGATTTCTTTGGAGCAGATATAATTCATATCGATGTATTCAGAAGAAATGACGAAAGAACTATTTACAATATGGTTTATCAAGACGGAGCCTTTGGCAAGGCTTATGTTAAGAGATTTGCAGTAACCAATGTAATTAGAGATAAGGACTATGTGTTAACAAAAGGCACTAAGGGTTCTAAAGTTCTTTATTTCACTGCAAACCCAAATGGAGAGGCTGAAATTATATCCGTTTCGCTTAAGAGCAAACCAGGTTTAAGGAAAACGAATTTCGACTACGACTTTGCAGATCTTGCAATTAAAGGAAGGAATGCACAAGGGAACATATTCAACCGCCATCTTGTTAGAAAAATAACAAAGAAGATGGAAGGAGTTTCTACCCTATCTGCAAGGAAGATATGGTTTGACGAATCAGTTAATCGTTTAAATGCTGATGAAAGAGGAAGATATTTAGGTACTTTTAGCGGTGAAGATAAGATAATTGCTATTAGTAAATCAGGTAATTACAGGTTAACCAACTACGATTTATCAACCCATTTTGATGATGATATAGTAGTAGTTGAGAAATTTAGAGAAGACAAACCAATAACAGCCATATACTTTGATAAAGCAGGGAAACAACATTTCTTAAAACGTTTCTTAGTTGAAGAAATAATGGATAAAAAGGTATTCTTTATTGATGAAGACCCAAACTACGTTCCTACTTATATAACAAATGACTGGTTGCCTATGATTGAACTACATCTTAAGGACGAAAAGAAAGGTACCCCAGTTGATAATGAGACAATAAATGTTTCTGAATTTGCAGACCTTACTAAATATAGGGCCAAAGGTAAGAAACTATCAAGGTATTTCGTTAAGGATGTTAAGGTTTTAGAATCTCTACCTTACCAAGAAAAGGAAGAAGAGGAAGAAGAAGACAACGAGGACAACCCAGAAAGAGAAGAAATAGAATTAGATAATAATAAAGAACATAGTGATGAAGACTTTATTCAAGGTTCACTATTCTAAAATAGTGTTTATTAGTATAATTGCAATGTTTTGTTCATTAACAACAAATGGACAAAACTATGCAAAAGAGTTTTTAAAGAAACAAACAGATACTCTAACAAGAGATATTGTTTATTTGTATGTCAACCCTGACATAACTTATAGGAACGAAAGCATAAATAAGATTGAAGGATTCGACAAGTTGGATAAAGAAGTTCAAAACGATCTGCTTGGCAAATACGCACCGCTTATAAATAAGATTAAGGATTCTTTAATTCTAAGCAACTTCACAGACCAGCTACGATCTACCCTAGCCTCATTAGGTTTTAAAGTATACTTGGTTTCAAACCCTAACGAACTTCCAAAAACAATAGACCCAACTCACCATACGCTTAATGTAGCACAAATGGAGCTTGAAGAGTTTTCTTTGACCGATAGTTTGGTTTATAAAGGAAAAGATAGAGAAGTATATTATAAACTATTGAATGGAGTAAGATTTAATGCTTGGTTAATATATAATGAAGCAGACACCAATTCAAGGTTAGTTTTCTATTTAGACCAAGAGACGCAAGATTTCTTCGATGGAGAGATTAACATTGTTGATGGTAGTTATTTTGCATCCTATGATTATGAGAAAATAAGAGCTGAGGATGCTTACTTAACTTCAAACCTAGCAGGCACAATATCTGCCCAATACTTCTTTAATTTCCTAATGAATAAGTACGTTTGGATTAAATCATCAGGCATTGATACAAACTATTACGGAATAGATACAAGATCAAAGAAGATAATCTCAGAGGGTCAACCCTTTGATAACTTCGATATAGTAGATTATTAAGTAATATCTTGACTTCCATCTTTTCTTTCAAAGATTCAATCTCCAATTCATGGCATGAATCAATCAATATCATGGCATGATTCCGCCAACATCATGGCATGATTCTATCCAATTCATGGCATGAATTGAAGACTGAAACAAAGGAACAAAAGTTTAATATGGTGATTGGGGAGTATAAAAGCTTGATACAATACAAGTTTGTCAAAGTCAGGAATATTATCAATTAAGACAGACTATCAATACACTTAAGACAGACTAACAATACACTTAAGACAGACTATCAATACACTTATTACAGACTAACAAAGCACTTATTGTAGATTAGTAATTGGATATTTAAAATAATATCAATTTATCTTATGAAAAAAGCATTTAAACTAAATAGAAACTAATCTATTTGATTTAAATGCTCAGTTAGAACCTAATTATATGGTCCTTTGATATGTGTAAAGCTTATTCTTATGTTAGTTTTCCAACCAAGTACATAAATTCATCAATCATTGGTTTTAGTTTCTTTTCTTCTTTTTCCTTATCAACAGCAATGCCATCTTCATTAAAGACTTTGGAAATATTGATTGCAAAATACTTTTTAGGTGAAACAAATGCTCCCATTTGAGATAGGGTGTTTTCTAATTGAAATGTTGTTGGCAATCCCTCTACAAAACCCATAGTTGCTGATGATAATCCAACCACCTTCCTTCCCCACTCAGGATACATTACATCTATAGCATTCTTTAGAGAAGCTGGGAAGCTATAGTTATAAACTGAAGAAGCTATTATTACTCCATCTGATTTCTTAAATCTATCTACAAAATCTAAGAGATTTGCAGGAGGATTCTTTAGGTTGGATAGTCTTTCTTCAAAAATAGGAAACTTATATTCATTTAAATCCAAAATTTCTACCTCTGCTATTGAGTTTTCTATTAGATAATTTTTCATAAACAAAGCTACCCTATGTCCTAATCTTCCTTCTCTTATGCTTGAAGAGATTATAATTATTTTTTTCATATTTTCAGATTTATTATATGCAGAATTCAAGTCTTAAATGCAACTTTTCCTTCTGTTGTTAATAATTTATTTAATTGTTCCAGAGGTGATAAATAGCCAAATCTTTTACGAGGTCTGTTGTTTAATT
>DUQY01000297.1 GCA_012837565.1 Bacteroidales bacterium
AGTATTATTCAATACTAAATACCTGGGTCAAGTTCCAAATGATAAACCAGGAAGAATTTCATTATGGAATGATATTGTAAAACATCATCAGCAATTAGAACAATTAAGAGCAATTCAAGATTTTGATCCTGACACATTGACTGTTGATCAAGGTGATCATAAAAAAGCAGTAGTTGTTACTGACTATGTTAATCCAGTTAATGCTATGGCACAGTTATATATGACTGTAATCGTTCAATAATATGAAAGGGGTTGAATAGTATGGCACAATTAATGCACGCAAAGGATACGGTTTCAGCATCACTTGCTGAATGTTTTGTCACCATTGAAGGTAACAGATATAACTTCATGCAAGCAATAGATCTTGAAGCTAAATTCAATAAGAACAAGACAAAAGTTCCTATTCTTGGTAAGACAGGAAAAGGAAACATGTCAACTGGTTGGGATGGATCAGGTAGTGCAACATTCCACTATAACACTTCAATATTTAGAAAACTATTGAAAAGATACAAAGACACTGGTGAAGATATTTACTTCGACATTCAAATATCAAATGAAGATCCAACATCAGCAGTCGGAAGACAAACTGTAATACTTCAAGATTGCAACATTGATGGTGGAGTATTAGCAAAGTTTGATGCAGATGGTGATTATTTAGATGAAGACATGGACTTCACATTTGAAGACTTTGAAATGCCTGAAACTTTTGCAATGTTGGATGGTATGGAATAATAAAAACCCCTATTAATTTAGGGGTTTTTTAATTTGTAAAATAAGAAAGGGTTTGGTGATTATATGTCAAATTTAAGTTTGTTTTTAAAGAAAAATAAAAAGTTTAAAGAGAATACAACATTTGCTGCAACAAAATCATTAATGGATGACAAAGGGAATCCATTAGATTGGGTTATTAAACCATTATCCACAAAAGAGAATGAAACTATTCGTGAATCTTGTACTTTGGAAGTTCAAGTTAAAGGAAAACCAAATATGTTCAGACCAAAGATCAACACAAATCTTTATATTGCAAAGATGATTGCTGCTTCTGTAGTTGAACCAAATCTTTATAATGCTGAACTTCAAGACAGTTATGGAGTGAAGACACCTGATGATCTATTAAAGGAAATGATTGATGATCCAGGTGAATATAATGACTTTGCAGCATTTGTTCAACAGTTCAATGGGTTCAATACAACATTAGATGACAAGGTTGAAGAAGCAAAAAACTAATAAGTGAAGGTGATAGTGATGCAAACATTGCATATTATTGTCTTCACAAACTTCACATGTTACCAAGTCAGTATATTAATTTGGATCAAGAAGAAAAAGCTTTTATAATAGCTGCGATTCAAATTAAAGCTGAAAACGATAGGAAAAAGAAAAAAGAAATTGAAAAGAAAAATAAATAGGGTTGGTTCTTCCCTACTTCTAAATGAAAGGCAGGTGAAGATTAATGGCAAGTATAAGAACATCAATTGAACTTCATGATAATATTTCATCATCTTTGATGCACATAACCAGTTCTTTGAATATGACAGTTAGTGCATTTGAAGACATGAATGAAACTGCAAACAGTTCCTTTGATTCATCAGCTTTTGATGGTGTAAGGGATCATATAAACCAGGCAAACATTGAAATAAATGAAATGACTGATAATATCAATCAAGCTGAAAGAGAACAACAAAGATTTAATAATTCACTTGATGAAGGAACATCAGCCGCAAGTGGACTTGAAGATAAGCTTGTGGCATTTATTGCAGCTTATGCAACAATTCAAACATTACAAAAAACATTAAATACATCAGATATGATGGTTCAAACCACTGCAAGACTGAATTTAATGAATGATGGTCTTCAAACTACAAAAGAACTTCAAGACATGATTTATCTATCAGCTGAAAAATCAAGGACATCCTATCAAATGACAGCTGACATGGTTTCAAAACTTGGAATGAATGCAAAAGATGCTTTTGGTTCTAATGTGGAATTAATAAATTTTGCTGAACAATTAAACAAATCAATGGTTATTGCAGGAACAGAAGCACAGGGGGTTGAATCTACAATTTACAACCTTACACAAGCACTTTCAACTGGTGTTTTAAGGGGTCAAGACTTAAATGCAGTAATGAGTAATGCACCAAATATTGTTCAAAATATTGCAGATTACTTGGATGTTCCAATTGGAAAGATCAGGGACTTGGCAGCAGATGGACAGATTACTGCTGAAATAGTGAAGAATGCTATGTTGTCAGCAACAGATGCAACCAATGAAGCTTTTGAATCCATGCCCAAGACATTTGGTCAGATATGGACTTCTATCAGTAATGATGCAGTTATGGCTTTTGATCCAGTGCTTGAAAGATTAAATGAGATTGGAAATAGTGAAGGACTTCAAACAATGGTTGCAGGAATTACAAATTCACTTGTATTTGTTTCAGGTTTGGTCATTGAAATATTTGATCTGATTGCACAAGTAAGTGCTTTTATGGCTGATAATTGGTCAATACTTGAACCCATTATTCTTGGACTTGCAACTGCATTTGGAATATATACAGCAGCATTGATTGTTTATAATACAATTCAAGGTATTACAAATATAATAAAGGGAATAGCAGCATTCCAATCAAGTGTTCATGCAGCAGGGTTGATGATGGAAACAGGTGCAACTTTTGCAGCAACAGCTGCACAACATGGATTCAATGCAGCACTTCTTGCTTGCCCTTTGACATGGATCATACTTGCAATCATTGCAGTAATAGCAGTGATTTATTTAGCAGTGGCAGCATTCAATAAATTTGCAGGAACATCAGTCAGTGCAACAGGAATAATTGTTGGTGTCTTGATGGTTGGTGCAGCTTTTATTGGAAACTTATTTGTAACACTGATCAATTTATTAATAGATATATTTGGACTTTTATGGAATCGCATCGCAACATTTGCTGAATTCTTTGCAAATGTTTTTAATGATCCAGTGGGTTCAATAGTTCGGTTATTTGCAGGAATGGCTGATAACATCCTTGGAATATTGGAAGGTATTGCGTCAGCAATTGACACACTGTTTGGATCAAATCTTGCAAGTGCAGTTAGTGGATGGAGATCATCCCTTTCAGGTATGGTCACAGATCTTGTTGGTGATGCTGAAATTAAGATCCCAAGAATGGACACAAGTGCAATGCACCTGGACAGATTTGAATATGGTGCAGCATACGATTCAGGTTATGCATTCGGTGAAGGTGTAGAAAATACCATTAAAGACTTTGATATTGGAAGTATATTTGACAGTAATATTCCTGACCCAAGTGATTATTCTGATGTTGCAAATGGTATGGGTTCAATCCCTTCCAATGTTGGTGATATTGCAAGTAATACAGGTGCAATGAAAGATTCAATAGATCTTTCAACAGAAGAATTGAAATACATGCGTGATTTAGCTGATATGGAAGCAATCAACAGATTCACAACTGCTAAAATTGAAGTTGATATGACTGGAATGCAAAATACAATAACTAATGAAATGGATCTTGATGGTGTTATTTCATATCTTGGTGAAGGAATAGAAGAACAAATGGAAATCATAGCAGAGGGGGTACATGAATAAACAA
>DUQY01000322.1 GCA_012837565.1 Bacteroidales bacterium
ATGCCTTGATGCAACTTGTCTCCTCTTCTCGATCATGGGGCCCTTATTTCTGTATCTAACTCGGTGGATCAGGAGAACTGTAAGAATCAATACTCTTTTGCAATGGAATATGCCCCTATCATAGAAGAAGCCCTTATTGGGGCACAAGCCTGTTTCTTCTTCACCGACTGGATGGAGACAAATAAACTACTCCCTCTGAGTTCAAACGTCTGATGAGGACTCCCTTGGTTTATGATGGAAGAAACCTCTTTGATCCAAAGGCAATGAAAGAAGCAGGAGTGGAGTACTACTCGGTAGGGAGGTAGCTTTACATACCGGTGTTTCTCTCATATATTCCTTCCCATAAAACCCAAGAGGATGAAATTGTCTTCTTGGCTTTTATGCTTTCAAAATGGGTGATAACCATCGTCTCTTTTCCACGATCAATCACATATTTCTCAGAAGATACCTAACGGTATCTTTTTTTTTGCAAACAGGGTAGCATATTGACCAGTATAACTGGATATAATGCAGTCATACTAATACCACCTTACTTATTACGGGGATGAGAGTAATGAAATTTAGTATCCTAATTCCAGTGTATAATGTTGAATCCTTTCTCTCCCGTTGCCTTGATTCTATCCTTGTCCAAAAGATTCAATCCTATGAAGTTATTTTAGTCAACGACGGTTCTACTGACTCATCAGGAAGCATATGTGACCAATATGTTAAAAAGTATCCTCAGCTGTTCAACGTAATCCACAAGAAGAATGCAGGAGTGTTTAGTGCAAGAAGAACAGGTCTTGTTCATGCCAAAGGGGAGTATATCTGTTTTCTTGATTCTGATGATTATTGGGCACCCAACTATTTGGAAGAATTGGATGCAGAACTTGCAAAACAAAACCCTGATGTGATTATCTTTGGACATTATTTGGTTGGTGATAACCATCGGTTACTTGAAACCAGCCACCCTTCCTTACCGGAAGGCCTTTACGAAAAAGATTCAAAGCACATGGTTTATGCAACCCTATTAAAAGATACTTCCCTAAACACCCTTTGGTGCAAATGTATTCGGCGAGCCCTTTTTGATATCGATCGTGATTATTCCTCAATGTACCATGTCACAATGGGGGAGGATCTATTGGAATCATTGCCCATCCTCGATAAGGCTGAAACCATCAAGATCATACATACCCCTTTATATAACTACTATCAGAATGAGGGGAGTGCTACACAAACCAAACTAAAAATTCGGACAATGAATTCCACTGCTACTGTTTTACAGGAATTGGAAATCTATGCCCTAAAGTGGGATTGTAGCCAATATGACTTGCATCAACGGCAAGGCTTGAGTGTGGTGTTCATCATCAAACAACTTGTTTTGCATAGGTTTGGGAAGTTTTCCTATTCGGGTGAGGAACGATCTCAAATCATAGCGAGGCTTCAGCAAGATGATTTCAAGCAATTTATACAGCGCTATGACCCTTCTGTAGCTCCACTATCACTAAGATTATGCTTTATTTCTTTTCGAAAAAAATGGTATGCTTTTTTCCAGTTGCTTCTCATCAGTTTTGGCTCACTGTACTATTGTAAAAAACATTGGTTGCCGATTAGGAAAGGAAATAAGGCATGAGGACTAAAAATGTAGCATATGGATCCTTGGCGACGGCTCTTTTGAGCGTGGTGACAATGCTATCGGGCCTGATCATCCCAAGGCAAATAATATTAGCGTTTGGATCAGAAGTTAATGGAATTGCTAACTCCATTACCCAGTTCATCTCCTATTTTACACTTCTTGAAGCTGGGCTTGCTGGTTCAGCAATCTTTTCTCTTTACAAGCCCTTAGCGACAAAAGACAAGCCGGTGATCAATGGGATACTCTCTGCCTCAAAACAATATTACAACAGAATTGCACTTCTCTATTTAGGAGGTGTTGTATTATTTTCTATAATCTTCTCAGTTGTAGGAACTGACATACTTTCTCAAGGAGATCTTCTTTTACTCTCTCTGGCCATTGGATTAGGTGGAGTCTTAGAATTTTCAACCATGGCAAAGTATAGAGTCTTACTTACCGCAGCCCAAAAAACATATGTAGTAGCCTTGGCTACCTCTGTCAGCATTGCTGTAAAGGTAATCGTATTATATATTGCTTTGTATCTTGAAAGTGGAATCATTCTTATAAAAGCACTGACCGGCCTTACTATCCTCGTGCGCTCTTTGATTCTCTATATATATGTTAAACGTAACTTCAGACATGTCTCTTTCACAGAAAAACCCAATAAAGAAGCTTTGCAACAACGGGGTGATGTACTTCTCCGTCAGCTACTGAGCTCGGTGCAAAGAGCATTCCC
>DUQY01000025.1 GCA_012837565.1 Bacteroidales bacterium
AAAACAAATCTAATAAAGAGATATTATTGTCAAAACAAAGAAGTTCTTGATAAGTATTATAAGAATAAACAAAGCTTAATATTTGTGTCCTCTCACCATAATAATTGGGAGTATATGGTCTTATCGCTTGGTATGCAGTTCGAGTTTCAAGGGGTTGGAGTTGGGAAAAGGATGAGTAATAAAGTTTTTGGAGACCTTATGCATAAGAGAAGGACACGTTATGGAACAGAGGTCTGCTACTCGGATAATGTTAAAGCTTTAATTGAGCAAAAAAAACAAGAGAAAAAGCCTACTATATTTATGTTACTTGCAGACCAAAGCCCAAATGATAAGCATAAATGTTATTGGACAGAGTTTCTTAATCAAGATACGCCAGCAATTTTCGGTCCTGAGAACTTAGCAAAGAAGGAAGGCTTTCCTGTAATTTATTATAGGGTAAGCAAAATTAGGAGGGGCTATTATTCATTTGAGCTAATCCCACTTGAAGACAAGCCACAAGAAACTCAATATGGAGGAATTACTCTTAAATACCTTAATGAATTAGAGAAAACGATAAAACAAGCACCCCCTTATTGGCTTTGGTCACACAAGAGATGGAAACATAAAAGACCAGAAAACATATATCAAGATAAATTTATCAGGAAATAGAGCTTGTTTTCTAAGTCTTTGTTTTAAGAAATTCTTTCTTTGATTCAAGATTTTCTTTCTTTGATTCAGTAAATTGTTTCAGCGATTCATTTCTTCCTTAAAAGAAATAGCTTAAATGAACTTGGAAGCCTTTCCATCGGAAATTTGTATAGGTCATCATTCTATGAAGTCCAAAGACATAAGTCCCTCCTAATTCCCATCTATGGCTAATATCATAACCAACACCTAGTTGAAATCCAAGATCAAATGCCTTTAACCTATTGTCCGAAAAGGTATTTTCAGTTATTTTACCATAAAAGTTGTTTGCCGATGTGTCTCTTAGGTCTTCAAAAGATGATTTTCCTCCAATTCCATACGTAAAATAAGGTGCAACTGAAATAATTAATCCCCTTCCAATCCTCTCGTCTCCAAACTTCATTAAGATTCCTGCAACTCCTTCAATCAAATACGCATTTACATTACCCTTATCGTTGAAGGTTCTTTCATATTTATAACCTTTGTTTTGGAATGATAATGAGGGTTGGAAATACATATTATATACTAGCCTCTTCTCTGCAACAAAACCAGCTTTCCATCCAAATTTATACTCTCCACCTTGTTGAAGGGTCGCTATATCATAGTTGGCACCTGCCCTTATGCCGTATCTCCATGGTTGGTTTGAGGTTTCTACTGTGCTTTTAACTGGTTGAGCCATTAGGTTTATGCCGAAAAACAAAGGCAATACAAAGGCTAAAAGCAAAAATCCTTTTAGTCTATTTAGAATTATATTTCTCATTTCTTTTCTTCTATCTGGTAAATTGTTTTAATTAGGTTTTCCCCTGAGCCAATCCTATAACCATCTGAAAGGAAAACTATATTCCCTTCATTTGTGATTAAAAGGATTATTGGAAGATTATCTTTAATATCTTTCTTTGTAGTTTTGAGAACTTGTTTTAAGATTTTGTTTCCTTTATCAATTGCAAAAACAGATTGTTCTGGAAGGTTCTTATAGCTGCTTTCTGAAAAATCTCCTCTTAGTTTATCCTCTGGAACTAAGAAAAGGACTCCACCTTGCCATTGTTCAAATTCTTGTTTGAAAAGAGGAATATCAACCATTATATGTTTGGTTGGCTCTGATTGAGGATCAATAATTGCAATAACCAATCCCTTACCATTAGAAAGCTCTGCTAGGGTGGTCTTCTCTTTATTTTGAAGATTGACCTTAGTTTTCATCTTCATCACACCTTCAACAATAAGATTTTGAGGAATCTCTCTTAGCTCAACAAACAAATCTCCAGTCCTCCCTGCTTGAAGATTAAAATAGTTTGTCTTAATATAAACCGTTCCATCATTTGCCCTATTACCCGTAAGTAAACGATAGTAGCCAGCCTCTAAGTTTAATTTCTCTGGAAAATTCTTAAACTTTGGGTCATATTCGTAGTCGAGTGTTTGAAACTTCCCGGCAACAAATTTGGCAAGAGTGAAATGAGTTGAGTACTCTGGTTTAATCCTATTTGTGGAAGTATTATTATAAACATTCAAAATACACTTACCATTGCTTATATTATTAATCTCTCTATCCTCCTCAGCTTTCCTATTATTTAAAGCAACTATCCATTCTCCATTATCATAATACATAGCCTTACCTGTTGCCCAGTCGTATTTTGCAGGGAAAAAGAATGTTCTTGCCATTGCAACAAATAAAATCTCCATAGAAACCTCATCCGCCTCTTCTAAACTTATAACTCCCTTAGGTGAGATTTGACAATCATAATAGTTATCAGTTGTATTTAGGTTAATGTTTTCTTCAATCCACTTTCCTATTTGAGAAGGTGAGGTAATATCTTGTTCCTTGAATATTTCTTTTTTGTTTTCATTGATATATTCTCTCCAAGTAGTAATTAGCTCTAGTTGAATCCTTGGATTAAGAATATAGTTATCAATAATATCTTTTGAATAAGTTAGATTTGGTTTAGTTTTCAGATAAACATCTAAATGACTTTGCAAAATATCTTTTGGAGTATCTCTTAAATCCTTCTCATAAATAACCTTTAAGATATCTAAAGCCTCTTTTGTATTCTTGTTTTCTCTAAGAAAGGCTTCAATCTCCTTATAATTTCCCCAGCTATTCTTAATAATGGTTGAAACATTGCTTGAATCAAAAACTGGAAGTTCAAGAGCAAGGTTCTTAATATAATCATCGTTTGGGAACGTTGCAATATAGGCATTTCTAATTGAGTCTTCATAGAGTAGGCGTCTTGCATTTTCTCTAACCTTTGCACCTGAAATTGTTGTGATTGCCCTTTGAACAGGAGGTGTAACTTCAAACAATTCCTCATATTCTCTATTTTGATTAGGCATTAGGACAAGAAAAAGTGTGTCTGTTTCCTTTACGGTTATCTTCTTATAAGCATAATCACTATTCTTATTTGCCCAAATCACTAAGTCACCTAAGCCAGTTGTTAGATAGGTTAGACCACTACTATCTGTTTTTGTTTGAGCAATAGGATAAAACTCTGCATAATTATATAAGCCAAAATCTACCTCAGCATCTTTCACAGGATTGCCTTTACTGTCACTAACCCTTATATATATCTTTTTTGTTTTGGCGTAGTTTGGAAGAAGATTAATTTTAGAATAAAGTTCTGTTTGGTAGTTTACCTCTTCTTCTCCCTTATAGTTTCCTCCAAAAACAGTAGTGTGTACCATCATTGTTCTTTTTGCAGGAGCATCAAACCAAGCTATATTAAGTTCTGGCTCTGGCTCACAAGCTCCAAGATGATACCAAGTGCCATCAATCCAAACCTCAACCCAAGCGTGATTGTCGTCGGTATGTGCCCAACGAGGAGTATAACATTGTCGTGCAGGAATGGAAACAGCCCTAAGAGCCGTTACAGTAAAGGTTGATTCCTCACCACAACGTCCATGAGAGGTTTTTATGGTTGCTAGTGGAGAAGATGTTCTTCCGTCAGCTCCCTTATAATTTACATATTCATGACACCAGTGGTTAACTTCCAAAGCAGCATCATACATAGTCATATTCTTTATCCTATCTTTTAGCTCATTAAAGAAAACAAGTCTTGAACTATCTAAGTTTTCGTTATTTACTCTATAAACCAAAACAAAGTGACGGAACATCTCTTCTGGAATTGTTTTACCCCAAGCAAAATAATCTCTTGCCTGGAACGCTGTTTTAACCTGAGTAGTGAAAAATGCCTCATCGTAGTCTGCAATATCGCTTAGCGGCATATAAGCTTTAAGAAAACCCATTGCCTCTTCTTCCCTCTCAGATAAAGCATTCTTTGTTTGTGCATTAGCATTTAAAACAAAAAGAAATGAAACACAAAATAATAAATAAAACTTCCTCATATACCCACTTAATTTATATAGTTATCTTTAATGGTTAATCCTTATTTTGATAATATCTTATTATACTGATTTGGATTTAGAAGCAATTGTACAGCCTCTTCAATCTCAGCATCTGATTGTAAAAGAGCCTCTATCCTTCCTTTTTGATAATGATATCTAACAACAATTTCTGATAATAGTATATCCTTAATATCATCTTTGAATTTGATTAAATCATTACTCTTATCTTTTTCAATCTTTTGTTTCAAGTCCTCAATAGTCTTTTCAATTTCTTCGCTATACTTTTCTTTTTTAGACATTTCTTCAAGTTCTTTTAGCATCCTTTCTGTTATTGTGGAATAGCCATAGTCCTTATCACTTATGAAATCCGTAAATTGTTTATATATATCGTCTGTTATCTTGAAGTCTTTAGCGCTAGGAATTGTAGGGTTATTCTTTACAAATTCGGAAGCAAAGTCAAAAGCAAGGAACTTAGTAATTATTGTCATTATTAGAGGGCTTGCATATTTTGGTTCAATCACAATATCTGGCTCAATACCAAATCCATCATAAACCGTTCTTCCTCCTTTTGTTTTGAAAGCTGTTTTTAGAGAATCTGGAAGTTTCGTTGCTCTGCCGTTATCGTCCCTATGTGAATAATCAATAGCTTGAATACAACGACCACTTGGGATATAGTATTTTGAAACCGTTACCTTCATTTGAGCATTATAGGTAAGTGGAATAATGTTTTGAACTAATCCCTTGCCAAATGTTCTTTGTCCCATAACAACTGCACGGTCTAAGTCTTGAAGGCTACCTGCAACAATTTCAGAGGCCGATGCAGAGTAGTTATCAACCAAAACAATAATAGGGATATTTAAGTCAACAGAAGGATAAAGGGTTTTGAAGGTTTGGTTTTTCTCAACAATCTTTCCCTTTGTTGAAACAATGTTTTGACCCTTATCAACAAATATATTAACAATGTTAACAGCATCGGTAAGTAAACCCCCACCATTTCCCCTTAGGTCAAGAATTAATCCTTTCATTTGAGGATTTTTGTTTTTCAGCTCCCTAAAAGCATTTGAAACATTATTAGCAGCATCTTTTGTAAACTCATTTAATTTAATATAGCCTATATCCTTCTTAACCATACCGTAAAAAGGAACATTTTCAAGGGTTATTTCCTCCCTCTTAAAGATTTTCTCAACCTCTTTACCATCTCTCAGAACCTTAATCCTAATTTCCGAACCAGCCTGTCCTCTAAGAAATTCTCTAACCTGGTCTGTGCTCTTGTCTTTTGCAATTTGCCCATTAACTTCCAAAATCAAATCTCCAGCCTTAAGCCCTGCCTTATCAGCGGGAAGCCCTTCGTAGGGTTCTGATATAATTACTTGACCGTTTTTGGCGTGAATTAAAGCACCAATTCCACCATACTGACCCATAAGTTGTAGCTTAACATCTTCAATATCCGATTCCGGAATATAGTTAGTATAAGGGTCAAGTTTGGCTAGCATTGCATCAATAGCATTCTTCATCAGCTCACCAGGGTTAATATCATCCACATAATTCAAATGAAGATTTTTATAAACAGATGAGAAAATTTCAAGATTTTTTGATAGTTCAAAACCCTTATCTTCCTCTTGAGATTGAAGCGTTGGAACTATTAGTATAAATGAAAGCAGAACTAGTATTATTCTTTTATGTAGCATAGAACTATATTGTTTAATTTGTAGCAAAGATACTCCAAACAAACAAATCTAAACTATGTTTTATTGTATTAAATGCACTTTTTCAATTAAAAAGTTCTTAATTAGTGATTTTCTTCCTACTTTTGCAAGCTATTAGAAAAAAGTCTTAGAGAAATTAAGTAAAAACAACAAATAACATTTAGTAATGGCGATTATTGGTAGAATCAGAAAAAGAGCGGGTATAGCAGTTGCAGTTATTGCAATAGCTATCTTATCATTTGTTTTCAGCGACATATTTACAAAAAACACAAGTGCACCTAATAACATAGGTACAATTGATAGTGTTGAAATCACAAGGAACGAGTTTGAAGAGATGTCTCAAAACATTGAAACAAACATGAAACAGCAATATCAATCAGAATCTTTAAATCCTGAGCAAAGCTATACTGTACGTCAACAAGCTTATCAAGAACTTTTAAATGAAAAACTATTGACAAGTGAATATGAAAAGATTGGTATCACTGTTGGGAAAGAAGAATTAAACGATATGTTCTTCGGGAACTTCATCCACCAAATGGTTATTCAAAATTTCTCAGACCCTCAAACAGGTAACTATAACAAACAAGCAATTGCACAATACATTGCACAGTTCGATAAACTTCCTGCAGAAGAACAAGCATCTTGGAAAAACTTCGAGAAATACGTTAAGAAGAGTCGTTTACAAGAAAAATACGAAAAACTACTAGCTAAGAGCATGTATATGCCAAAAGCAATAGCAGCACACCTTAGCACAGTTTACGACAAAACAACAAACTCTCGTTATACCATTCTTCCATTTGCAGCAATAGCAGATAATACAATTAAGATTGAAGAATCAGATTACAAGAAATACTACGCAGAACATAAGAACGAATTTAAGCTTAACGAAACAATGCGTGATGTTGAGTTTGTTAAATTCTCAATAGTTCCATCACCAGAGGACATAAAAGCAATTAACGATTCAGTATACAGCACATTCGAACAATTCAAAGTAACACCTTCATATGAAATAGCAGGATTTGTTTCAAGCGTATCAGATCAATACTACGATAGTAACTATTATAAGAGAGAACAATTTGAACAAATAATCCCAGATTCAATACTATCAAGAGCTAAGATAGGTGAATTTATTTCTCCATTCCAAAACGGAGGAAATTGGGTAATGGCTAAACTTACCTCAATGCAAGCACGCCCAGACTCAATTCGTTTCTCAAGAATTCTAATCCTTAACAGCAATGCAGGAGGAGAAATAAAAAGAAATCAAGAAGCAGCAGCAAAACTAAAAGACAGTGTTTATTCAATAGTAAGTAAAGACGCAGCAGGATTTGAAAACAATGTAGCAAAATACTCTGACGACCCTGAGGCAAAGAAAAACATGGGAGATTCTGGCTGGCTCTTAGATGGTCAACTTCAATCAGACCTTTACAACCTAATTAACACAACCCCTATCAGTGGAGTATTTGTTTATGAAATACCAAACGAATTGGGATATATGTTAATTAAGGTAACAGGAAAGACAAGCCCAGTAAGCAAACTACAACTTGCAACAATTGTTATGGAGATACGCCCAAGCGAAAAAACAGTTAATGAAATCCGTGATAATGCAAATAACTTCTTAGGCGCATCATCAAACATGGCAGACTTCACACAAGCAGCACAAAAACAAAATCTAAACATTCTAACCTCACAACTTAGAGAAATGGATTACCAACTAAACGGAACACCATATGCAAGAGAGATAGTTCGTTGGGCATTCAACAAAGAGACTAAGAAAGGCGATGTAGCACCAGAAATATACGAACTAACAGATATGTTCCTTGTAGTAGGAGTAAAAGATATAAAAGAAAAAGGTATCTTACCACTTGACCAAGTAAAACCATATATTGAAAACATGGTAAGAATGGAAAAGAAAGCTGAAATCTTAATGAAGAAAGCCGAAACACTAATAGCAAGCGAAAAGACACTTGACGCAATAGCACTAAAAGAAAACACAGCCGTTGACACAGCAGCAAACGTTTCATTTGGCGACCCATACTTCGTTCAAGCAGGACCAGAGATGAGAGTAATCGGAACCCTTGCAGCAGCAACCAAAACAGGAATCCAAAAACCAATTAAGGGATATAACGGAATCTATATTGTGAACGTTGACTCAATGGGCAAGAGAGCAACCAAGGAAGACCCACAAATGATACAACAATCATTCGAAATGCGTAATATGCAAAAGACTTCACAACTTCGTCTTCCGCTTCAAGTACTTCAAGAGAAAGCAAAAGTAAAAAACAACTTTAGCTTCTTCTACTAAGAGACAAAGAAACCCAACCCAAAATACAGAAAAAGGACAATCCCACAAGGTTGTCCTTTTTTATTTGCCACTTTCATCGTCCCAAAACAAAGGAACAAACTCCTAGATCGCCACTTCAATCAAAGAATCATGCCATGATATCACCAACATCATGCCATGATAGTTCCCAATTCATGGCATGAAACGGGTCATATCATGCCATGAATTGGAGATCGAAACGAAGATTCAGAAGTTTAAACCTTCGTTTCACTCGCACAAAACTAAGCTTTAGAGATTTAAAACTAATAATAAATGTAGTTTACATTGGTTTTCGGTGCGGTATATTATGTTATTCTTTTCGCTAAAGGCTCAGGAATTAGATTAAATAATCAATTTGTACAATTATTTATTTCTTTTTAAGTATCTTTGCTTTCTATAAATTATAAGGATGACTAAGAGACCAGAACTACTCAAGAAAGGAGATAAGATTGGAATTGTTGCAACTGCTCGCAAGATTAGTATTGAGGAATTGAGCGCTAGTATTAAGCTATTTGTTTCTTGGGACTTGGTGCCTATTATTGGCAAAAGCATTGGTGCAGAAGAAAATCAATTTGCTGGTTCGGACAAAGAAAGGGCTAAGGATTTGCAGTCCTTCTTAGATAATAAAGAAATAAAAGCAGTCTTTTGTGCAAGAGGGGGTTATGGTACGGTTAGGATTATCGATACGCTTGATTTCTCTTTATTTATTGAAAATCCAAAGTGGATAATTGGCTATTCTGACCCAAGTGTCTTGCTTTCACATATCTATTTCAACTATAATATTGAAACCATTCACGGTATTATGCCTATTAATATTGAAACCGATGATTTCTTTTCTAATGCTGTGATTAGTTTAAAGAAGATATTGTTTGAGGGAGAGAACAAGAACGTTTATAAGAAGTATATAATGAATAGGGAGGGTGAGGCTGAGGGAGAGCTTATTGGGGGAAACTTATCGGTTCTTTATAGTCTACTTGGTTCTAATAGTTTTGGAGATACAAAAGACAAGATTTTATTTATTGAAGACTTAGATGAGTATATTTATCATATCGATAGGATGATGCAGGCTTTGAAAAGGGCTGGTAAGTTGAAGTATTTGAAGGGTTTGATTGTGGGTGGAATGACTGATATGCACGATAATTTTATTCAATTTGGGAAAACCTCAAATAGAATCATTATGGATGCTGTGCAAGACTATAATTTCCCAGTTGCTTTCAATATTCCAATTGGGCATATCAAAGAAAAGAACCAAGCTTATGTTATTGGAAGAAAAACTATATTAGTTGTAAGAAAAGATAAAGTAATAATAGAGCAAGAATAGAAGAAAATGGATACATCGTATGTTTTTGGACAAAAGGGAGAGAAGCTAGCCTTAGAGTATTTGATTGAGAAGAAGTATATTATCTTGGAAAGGAATTATAGGAGTGGGAAGAATGAGATAGATATTATTGCAAGAAATAGTGGTGAGGTTGTTTTTATTGAGGTCAAGACAAGGAGCACGGATGTGTTTTGCGAGCCTGAAACTGCGGTTACAAAAGAGAAACAAAGAGCAATAATAAAGGTTGCTAATAGTTATATATTGAGAAATAACATTAATGAAGAGGCAAGATTTGATATAATAGCTATTGTTACAAATGAAGATGGCACCAAGATAAATCATATAGAAAACGCCTTTACACCAATGCCTTATTAGAGAAATGGAAGATTCAAATAGATTATACTATAGTATTGGAGAGGTTGCAAAGGAGTTGGAGGTTAGTTTACCTACTCTTAGGTTCTGGGAAACTGAATTTTCTCAAATCAAACCTCATAAGAATAAGAGGGGAGTAAGATTCTATACCAAGAAAGATATTGAACTTCTAAAGCAAATCCACTACCTGACTAAGACCTGTGGATATACTATTGAGGGAACAAAGAACTATTTGAACACTAAACTAGTATCGGACAATAAGGACGAGAACAATACTGTTAATGTTGAGCTTGTGCGTTCGCTTAATGAAATAAAAGACTTCCTATTAGAGTTAAAAGAAAACTTATGAACATATTAATACTTTGCACAGGCAATTCGTGCCGTTCACAAATGGCAGAAGCTTGGCTAAAACAAATAAACCCATCTCTTAGTGTTTATTCCGCAGGGACCTTTCCTGCAAAAGAAATTCACCCCTTAGCTATTAGAGTTATGAGAGAAAATGGTATTGATATTTCTGCAAATAAGCCAAAGCAAGTTGATGAGTTCTTGGATAAGGATTGGGATTATGTGATTTCTGTTTGTGATAATGCAAAAGAGACTTGCCCTTGTTTTACGGGTGATGCTAAGAACTTCCTTCACTATTCTTTTGAAGACCCATCGAAAGCTGAGGGAGAGAAAGAATTTATTTGGGAAGAGTTTAGGCGTATTAGCTTAGAGATAAATCATATATTCTTCTTTCTGAATGAAAAGGTATTTGGCAAGGAGGGAATTATATGTACTAAGAATGAGTGTGAGGGATTTGAACAATAAAAGAAGAAATTAATAATAGAGAACCTAAAAACAAGATTATTATATGAAAAAGAATATTGCATTAATGGCCGGAGGAAATAGTGAAGAGGCAGTGGTTTCTCTTCGTTCTTCTATTCAGGTTGAGCAGAACATTGATAAGTCAATTTATAATGTTTATAAGATTATTCTTAAAGAAAGAGATTGGTACTACGAAGTAGAGGGTAAGAAATATAGTATTAATAAGGATGATTTCTCTCTAAGAATAGGAGATGAGAAGATTGTTTTTGATGGTGTATTTATTATAATTCATGGCACACCAGGGGAGAATGGTCTTTTGCAAGCTTATTTTGAGATGATGAATATTCCTTTTGCTTCTTGTAGCTCATTGGTTTCTGCAATAACTTTCGATAAGGTTGTTTGCAATGCAGTGGTTAGGGAATTGGATATGGTAAAGGTTGCAAGGAATATTAGCTTCTATAAGAACAATCAAGTATCTGTTGAAGATATTCTTAGGAAACTAAGTTTACCTCTCTTTGTCAAACCATCAGAGGGTGGCTCAAGCATTGGTATGACTAAGGTTAAGAGAAAAGAAGACCTAAAAGAGGCGTTAGAAACTGCATTTAAGGTTCATAATAGAGTGATTATTGAAGAGTTTATTAAGGGAAGGGAGCTTACTTGTGGGGTTTTGGAAACAAGGAATGAGACAATTGCTTTTCCTATAACCGAAGTGATTCCTGTTAATGAGTTTTTTGATTACCAAGCTAAGTATGACGGTTCAACAGCTGAGATAACACCAGCAGAAATTGATGATAAGGTAAGAGAGGAAGTCCAATCTACTGCAAAGAAACTATATAAGCAGTTAAATTGTAAGGGAGTTTGTAGGATAGATTTTATATTTGATACTGAAAAAGAAGAGTTATTTTTCTTGGAAGTAAATACTATACCTGGTCAGTCCTCAGAAAGCATTGTTCCAAAGCAAGTACGATCAATGGGTTGGACAACAAAGGAACTTTATTTAAGAATGCTGGAAGAAATATTCTAAAACCACGAACTAAGATGAAAGAAATAAGACTTAAAATATTTATACTAATTATCTTACTACCTCTAATTTCATTTTCACAACCTAAGAATGTGATTTTAATGATTGGAGATGGTATGGGACTTGCTCACGCATACGCTGCTTATACTGTAAACAAAGGACAGTTAAATATGTTTGATATGCCAGTAACGGGTTTTTCTAAGACCTATTCGGCAGATAAGTATATTACTGATTCAGGTGCAGGCGGTACTGCAATAGCTACTGGTCAGAAAGCAAATAACGAATCCATTGGGCTTGATTCCCTTTGGTTTCCTCACCCAAGCTTGATGACGCTTGCAAAGAAAAAAGGACTTTCAACAGGAATTGTGGTTACTTGTGATATAACTCATGCAACTCCTGCAAGCTTTTATGCAAATGTTAAGCATAGGAAGATGGATCAGGAGATAGCTCTTGCTCTTTTAGATGAGAATGTTGATATTTTTATTGGTGGAGGGTTAAAGAACTTTCTTGCAAAAAACAGAAAAGACGGGCTTTCACTTACTGATAGTTTGGAAAAAAGAGGATATAAGTTAGTTTATAATTTAGATGAGCTTGTTTCTTTGAAAGTAAATAAAGATAAGAAGAAGAATCTTGTTGGATGTTTATTTTATGATGGACATCCTCCCCTAGCACGCAAGAGAAACGATATGCTAACAAAGAGCTTAGAGAAAACTCTTAAGCTTCTTTCTGGAAATAATAAGGGATTCTTCCTGATGTTGGAAGGATCGCAAATTGATTTTGAGGCTCACCTTAATAGGTTTGACAATATGGTTGAAGAGGTACTTGATTTCGATAAGGCGGTTGGCTTAGCTATTGAATTTGCTAAAAGAGATAAAAACACCCTTGTTATTGTTATAGCTGACCATGAAACAGGTGGACTAACAATTAATGGAGGAAGTATTGAAGAAGGAAAGGTAAAGGATAAGTGGACTAGTTTTAACCATACTGCTATTATGGTTCCAATATACGCTTTTGGTCTTGGAGCTGAAAATTTTACTGGAGTAATGGATAATACTGATGTTTTTACGAAAATCTCTTCATTATTGAATTTGTAATTGTAACTTTGCACGATAATAATTAATAATATAACATAAAAATATAAAGATGACAGACTACAACTTAAAGTATAAAGTAGCTGATATTAGCTTAGCTGACTTTGGTAGAAAAGAAATTGATATTGCAGAAAAAGAAATGCCAGGTCTAATGGCTCTAAGAGAAAAATTTGGTAAGAAAAAACCTCTTAATGGAGTTAGAATTATGGGGTCTCTTCATATGACTATTCAAACAGCAGTTCTAATTGAAACCCTAACTGCCCTTGGAGCTGATGTTCGCTGGGCTTCTTGCAATATATTTTCAACTCAAGACCATGCAGCAGCAGCAATTGCAGCAGCAGGAGTTCCTGTTTTTGCTTGGAAAGGCGAAACCTTAGAAGAGTATTGGTGGTGTACTAATCAAGCTCTTTCTTTCCCTAATGGAAAAGGTGCTCAAATGATTGTTGATGATGGTGGAGATGCTACTCTTTTAGTTCATAAGGGATATGCAGCAGAAAACGATGCTTCAATTTTAGATAAGACTCCTTCTTCAGCTGAAGAGGCTGTTATTCTAAAAACCATTAAAGAAATCTTAAAAGAAGATAATCAAAAATGGCATAGAACAGTTGCAGAACTTAAGGGAGTTAGTGAAGAAACAACTACTGGTGTTCACCGTTTATATCAAATGATGGAAAGAGGAGAACTTCTTATTCCTGCAATAAATGTTAATGACTCAGTAACTAAATCAAAATTCGATAACCTTTATGGTTGTAGAGAATCACTTGCTGACGGAATAAAGAGAGCAACCGATGTTATGATTGCTGGAAAGATTTGTGTTGTTTGTGGTTATGGAGATGTTGGGAAGGGTTGTGCTCATTCAATGAAAAGCTACGGTGCAAGAGTTATTGTAACTGAAATAGATCCTATTTGTGCTCTTCAAGCTGCAATGGAAGGGTTTGAAGTTACTACACTTGAAGACGCTCTTAGTGAAGGGAATATATTTGTTACTACAACAGGAAACAAGGACGTTATCACTGCTAAGCAAATGTCAAAAATGTCTGATGAGGCTATTGTTTGTAATATTGGACATTTCGATAATGAAATACAAGTGGAGAAATTAGAAGATTGGCCAGGAGTTACAAAACTAAACATTAAGCCACAGGTTGATAAATATACTTTCGAAAATGGAAACTGTATTTATTTGTTAGCTGAAGGTCGTTTGGTTAACCTTGGTTGTGCAACAGGACATCCTTCATTTGTTATGAGTAGTTCTTTCACCAATCAAACCTTAGCTCAACTTGACTTATGGGAAAATGATTATGAAGTTGGAGTATATCGTTTGTCAAAACAACTTGACGAAGAGGTTGCAAGACTTCACTTAGAAAGAATTGGCGTTAAGCTGACTATTTTAACAGATGAGCAAGCTGAGTATCTTGGAGTTGATAAAAACGGTCCATACAAAGCAGACCATTATAGATATTAGTGAAAAATATATTTAGAATATTCAAATACATCAAAGGTTACAAAAGAGAAGTAATCTTAAACATAGTTTTTAATATACTCTATGTTTTTGCTTCTCTTTTTTCCTTTGTTATTGTAATTCCTTTTGTTTCTGTACTCTTTGGAATCATTAAAGCTCCAGCTATTTGTCCTGAGTTTGCATTCAACAAAGACGTAATTATTGATTATTTTGCTTGGAACCTCAATAACTTAAGCATAGAATACGGTCTCTATACTTGTTTGGCCATTCTAAGTGTAGTGTATTTAATATTTGCTTTCTGTTCTGCCCTATTTCGTTATCTAGGAATGTATTTCTTAGCTCCAATTCGAAATGGAGTTGTGAAAGATTTGAGAAACGACATATACCATAAAATAACAACCCTTCCACTTTCATTCTTCTCCAACCAAAGAAAAGGAGACTTACTTTCAAGAATGAGCTCAGACCTTTTAGATATTGAAATATCTGTTATAAGCAGTTTGCAAATGATAATTAAGGACCCAATTATGGTTATTGTTTTCCTTATTGCCCTAATCGTTGCAAGTCCAAAGCTCGTAATATTTATTTTCATTATCCTTCCTTTGGTTGCAATCCTTATCAGACAAATTGGGGCAAGTCTTAATAGGAATTCGGAAAAAGGTCAAAAACAAATAGGAAGAGTTTTGTCGACGGTTGAAGAGACACTTGGAGGAATAAGAGTGATTAATGCATATAATGCAGAAGAGATTGTTAAAAAGAAGTTTGAAGGTGAAAATAACATCTACACCAAGCTTATGACAAAAATCCTTCGCCGAAAAGACCTATCCTCTCCCCTAACTGAAATATTTGCAATCTTTGCCCTAGTAGTTGTTGTTCTATTTGGTGGAATGATGGTAATTAATGGTGAAATCCACCCAAGCATGCTAATAGGTTTTGTTCTATTATTTGCAAGAATAATCTCTCCAATGCAAAGCGTAACAACAGCTTATTATAACCTCAAAAAGGCTGAAGCAGCAGCCCAAAGAGTATATGAAATATTAGACGCCCCAGAAAGAATAATTGAAAAGCCAAACGCAATAACAACAATTAACTTCGAAGATAGGATAGAATATAAAAATGTTTACTTCTCTTATATTGAGGAAGAAGGGAAAGAGAAACTTGTTTTAGATAATATAAACCTTGAGATAGAAAAAGGTAAAACAATTGCAATAGTTGGACGCTCGGGTGCTGGGAAAAGTACATTAATTGACCTTTTGCCAAGGTTCCAAGACGCATTGCAAGGAGATATTACAATTGACGGAATATCAATTAAGGACTTTAACATCAATTCCCTTAGAAACAAAATAGGAGTTGTAACACAAGAGAGCATATTGTTTAATGACACCATATTTGGTAATATTGCCTTCGGAATAAATGCTAGCATTGAAGAAGTACAAGAGGCAGCAAAAGCAGCTAATGCTCATCAATTCATTGAAAATCTTCCAAAAGGCTATTATACAAATATTGGAGACAGAGGCTTAACTATTTCTGGTGGAGAACGTCAAAGGATATGTATTGCAAGAGCTATCCTAAAAAACCCAGCAATATTACTTTTAGATGAGGCAACCTCAGCTCTTGACACCGAAAGCGAAAGATTAGTGCAAGAATCCCTTGAAACAATTATGAAAGGTAGGACAACCCTTGTTGTTGCTCATAGACTATCTACTATTCTTAACTCAGACAAAATAATAGTTATGGATGAAGGTAAAATAGTTGAAGAAGGCGACCACCATAGTCTTCTTGCTAAGGACGGCATTTATTCAAAACTAATATCTCTTCAAACTCTTTAAATATTATATCAAACCCCCACCTATACACTTCAATTTACTATAATGATAAGGTTTCTTTTAGAATTTTGTAGCCTGAGAGACTTGCTTTTAGTTCGTAGCCGTTTTTGAGCTTAACTATAAATTGGTTTTTCTTGTAGTTTTCTATACTATTGATGAAATCTACATTCACAATATAGCTACGGTGTATTCTTATAAACTGTTTAGGAGGGAGGTTGCTTTCAAAATACTTCATTGTCTCTTCTTTTAAATAAACCTTTTCTTTTGAATAAATCGACACATAATCTCCATTTGACTGAAAGTACATAATATCGTCTAGGTTTAATAGGTCGAGCTTTTGCCCTGTCTTAACACTAATCCTTTCAATATAGTATTGGAGCTTTTTGTCTTTTTGCTCTTCTTCCTCATTCTCTTCTTCCTCTTGGTTGAAAATGAAATTATTTAATAAAATAAATATTAGGTAGGTAAAAAGCCCAAATAGGACGAGGGTTATGGCAAAAATATATAATAGGTTTACTTTTGTAATAAGGGTTAATAGTCCAGAAACTATTAGAGACCAAACAATAAGAAAACCTATTATGATGAATATATTGCTTTTGTTTTCCAACATCTGCTTATCTTTCTTTTCTTAGTTCTTAATTTCTATTCCTCCAAAGATACAAGATCCCTTTATTATTAGTTGCTTGTTTGAGAATGACTTTTCATCGGTATAGAATCTTTTATCTTCTGTTGCACCTAATATATTGGTTGTGTTTACAATTACTTCCCAATTGGAAGGCACGTAAATCTCAACTCCACCAAATACTACATTAACTTCAATTATTGTTTCTCCTTCTTCAATATCTGTTTTCCTAAGGTCAAGAACTGCTCCTCCAAAAACGGTGTTTATATCTGTTCCCTTGAAGATTGGTGCTATTACAATGTTTTTTGATGCACCAAAGATAACGTTTTTTCCTGAGAATAGATTTTGGAAGAAACCGCTATCTTTTACCTTGTCAATAAATTCGTATTCTTTTTTCTTTGGCTTAGCAATGATTTTCGATATAATTGATATTCCAACTACTATGAATAGTATAGGTAGTATTGTGTATTTGAAACTGATATTTTGGAAAGGGAAATTGATAAGCAAGGGATAGAATACTGCAATCTTAGTAACTAAGAGAATTGATGATACTAGTACTCCCATAAAACCTGTGAAGAAATTTCTAAAAAGCATCCAATACAGAGAGATTATTAGAAGTAGGTTAGGAAAGCTTAGGACTATTTTCATAATTGGCCTTTCTATATATCCTAAATTATAAAGTAGAAAAATCAATCCTCCACCAATAAGAAGGAAACCAATTAATATTCCAAATGTGGAATCGTTTTTTGAATGTTTGTTTTGTTTCATATTATTTTTTCGGCAAAGATATTGATATAATGTCATTAACAGCAAGGCAAAACCGACCAAACAACCCATTTATCCTGACAAACGAGGCTTTTTCGACTATATAAAAAAGAAAAGGGGCTTGAATGTCAAACCCCTTTTCAAGTATATTTTGAATATCACTAAGACTATTCGTCGTCTTTTGTTGCTTCTTCGTATGCTTTTAACAATGCGTTTTGCACGTCTGTTGGAACATGCTGATATTCTTTATATTTCATAGAATACCATCCACGTCCTGATGTTAGAGATGAAAGCGATGTTGAGTAGCGATACATTTCAGCAAGTGGAACCTGAGCTTTAACTATTTGATTTATTCCCTCTGAATCCATTCCCATTAGAATTGCTCTTCTTCCTTGAAGGTCTGTCATAACACCTCCCATCATCTCTGAAGGAACTTCAACTTCAATATCGTAGATTGGTTCAAGAATTTTTGCTCCTGCATTTTTGAATGCTTCTCTAAATGCAGCTCTACCTGCAAGCTTAAATGCTAATTCGTTTGAGTCAACAGGGTGCATCTTTCCATCATAAACGTTAACAATAATATCTCTTGCATAGGAACCTGTTAATGGACCTTCTTCCATTTTTTCCATAATTCCTTTTAAGATAGCTGGAAGGAATCTTGTGTCAATTGCTCCTCCAACAATACAGTTATTGAATACTAGTTTTCCTCCCCATGGAAGCTCATGTACTTCTGTTCCACGAATTGGATACTTTGTTTGTTTTGGATTTCCTTCAACATAAGGTTCAATCATTAGATAAACTTCCCCAAATTGTCCTGCTCCACCTGATTGTTTCTTGTGACGATATGATGCATCGGCGTTCTTTGTTATTGTCTCACGGTAAGGAATCTTTGGTGCCATTATTTCAATAGCAATTTTATGTTGGTTATCGAAATACCATTTAAGGGTGTTTATATGAAGTTCTCCCATACCTTTAATGATTGTTTGTTTCAATTCTCTTGAAATTTCAACTTTCATCGAACGGTCATGTTGGCAGTATTCATTAATGATAGCTCCAACCTTCTCTTCATCAGTATTAACAGCTGCTTTTATTGCTGCTGAGTAAATTGGTTCTGGGAAAGCAATTGGAGTAACAACTTCGGAAGTGTTTTTTGGTGATGTTAGGGTTGTATTTATTTTAGCATCTTTAAGTTTGATTGTACTTATAATATCTCCTGCAACTGCCTTATCTAGTTTTGTTCTATTCTTTCCGTAGTTAGCAAAGATTTGCGATATTCTTTCTTTAGATTCTTTCTTTGAGTTCACAACATCCATTCCCTCTACAACCTCTCCTGAAACAATCTTCATATACGCAATCTCTCCCAAATGCTGTTCGTTTGAGGTTTTGAATATAAATAGAGTTGTTGGTTTTGTAGGGTCATATGAAACCTTATTTCCATTAACTAAAGTCTTTGTTGCTAATGCTTCATTTGGACTTGGAACGTTATTTGATATAAATTCAAGCATTCTTCCAACTCCCATGTTTTCTTTTGCACTTATGCACATTACAGGGAATACGCTTCTTGAAGCAAGTCCAAGTTTAATTCCTGTTCTAACATCTTCAATTGTTAGAGTTCCTTGATCGAAGTATTTTTCCATTAAGTCATCAGCTCCTGCTGCTGCATTCTCAACTAATTTTAAATGAAGCTTTGCTGCGGTTTCTTTTTCTGATTCAGGAATATCTAAAATCTCAGGAGTGCCTCCTCCTGCAGGATATTTATATAGCTTTTGAGTAATAAGGTCTATAAAAGAATTAAATCCTATTCCCTCATTAACTGGATATTGAATAATTGTAATCTTTTCTCCAAAGAAATCTTTCATCTCTTTGATTTGCTCTTCGAAGTTCGATTTTTCAGTTTCAAGCTGATTCATCGCAAACATAATAGGCATTTCTAACTTTTCTGTATGCTTGAAAGCTATTTCTGTTCCAACCTCAATACCAATTTGAGAGTTAATAACAACAACTGCAGTTTCAACAGCATTCAATGAAGCTACAAGCTCCCCTTGAAAATCTGAAAAACCTGGCACATCAATAATATTAATTTTTTTGCCACTATGTTCAGCATAAGAGATAGTTGAAACAATAGAGTTCTTTCTATCAATTTCAATCTCTCTATAGTCCGATAGAGCATTTTTGTCGTCAACACTACCTCTACGTGTTATCAATCCTGATTCGAAAGCCATTGCTTCAGTTAAAGTTGTCTTTCCTGATTTGGCCCCGCCAACTAAGGCGATGTTTTTAATTTCTGATGTCTGGTATACTTTCATCTCTCTTTATTATAAGGTTATAACTATAAATAAATGTAAATTCCGAATTGGAAAGGCAAAGATATAAAATTGATATCAAGTTTCAAAGTAAATTTAATATAAAGAAATAAAATAATTCAAAATTTCCTTAATTACCTGTTAATGAATACCCCAATTGCAAGGATTGAATTTGAATTCTGTCCTCTAATTATGTAGATGAAAGGTTTGTTGAAAATATGATTTTCAGTTTTTGAGGAGGCTTGGAGTTGGTTTTCAATGTTAGACTCCCTCATTTTCAACTCTGCAGGTGTAGGTTTAATAATTTTTATTTCTGAATTAATTAATAAACTACTTGGCATCTGAGATGGTGCTGAAGAAAGGTTTGGAAGGTTAAGAGAATAGGTTGAAGAATCTGAAATATTAGGGAATGTTATTCTTATTACTTGTTTCTCTAACTTATCAATAATTGTTTTATAGTCGTTTTCAGAAAACTTACGAGTGAAGTTTTTAATATCAGTTTGTGTTGGCTCTATTAATAATAGGGAATAGTTTTCGTTTCCAATTGAAATGTCAACTGCACTATAGTCCTTATCGATAAAAACCCCAAACCTTCCTTTTATTGAAAAATATTCAATTGTCTTTTTCTCTTGCTCGCTAATATTAAATGCAAGTTTCTTTGACTTTAGAATTCCTTCGTAAACTAAAGGAAACTGGAGCTTTTGTGAAATCATTATACCTTTTGATTTCTCTGATATTATTTGGTTGTCAAACTTAATAGTTGAATCAATCTCACTAACAAGATCTCTAATTGTGGATAAATTATTGAAAAGAATTGCTGTGTCAAAAATATCAAACGTTTGGTTAAATAATTCTATATATGACTCATCGTTAATGCTATAAATAGATTGCATTATGCCCAAAGGTGAAAAGGAGAGGTTGTAGGTTGTGTCGGAATTTGAGAAAGAATTATTTAAAATAAGGAAATTAAAGGTGTTTGACTTCCCGAGTGTTATTATATTTTCTTCTGAAAACAACTCTGCAGATGTTCCAATCATTTTAGGAGCCGAAATTGAAACGCCGTAGTCTATTTCTTTGTTATTTTTATTGCACGATACATTAAGAACAAAAATGATAAACAAAGCAGAAAAGTAAAGTTTTGATGCTTTCATTGAAAAATTATTAATAATTTCATTGCAAAAATACTCCAATTTCTTACATTTGCAAAACTATTATTCGTGTTATTATTATTCTAATGGCTAAAAGACAAATTTATACAGTAAAACAAGGGGAGGATTTGGCAAAAGATTATTGCTCAGTTCAGGAAAGATGCCATCAAGAAGTGACTAAAAAACTTCGAGAATGGGGATTAGATTATGATCAGGCCGACCAAGTAATTGTAAACCTTATTTCCAATAACTATTTGAATGAAGAAAGATATGCCAAATTATATTCTATAAGTAAATTTCACCAAAACAAATGGGGGAGGGTTAAAATTAGATATTCACTTAAACAAAAGAATATTTCAGATAGATGTATTACAATTGGATTAAATGAGATTGACGAAACAAAATACTTTGACCTATGCTTTGAGCTTGCAAATAAGAAACTTGAAACACTTAAAGGGGAGCAGCACTTAACGAAAAAACGAAAGGTTACTTCTTATCTAAACACTAAGGGATTTGAATACGAAGTAATAAACAATGTTTTAGACAAAATAAACGAAGACAAATGCTAACAAGAATACACCCAATATTGCAGTTTTCTTTTTTCAAACAATGTGAATTTAAAGTCTCATCGGAGGGAAAGAATATCTACCTAACCTTTGATGATGGACCCGTTCCTGAGGTTACACCAGAGGTTTTAGACCTTTTGGATGAATATGGGGCAAAGGCTACTTTCTTTTGTGTTGGCGAAAATGTAAAAAAACACCCAGAGGTCTTCCAAGAGATAATTAAAAGAGGACATCGTGTGGGCAATCATACCTTTCACCATATCAAAGGTTGGAGTTCAAAGAAAGATGAAGATTACTATGCTGATATTGAATCGGCAAATCAATTAATTAATTCCGATTTGTTTAGACCTCCTTACGGAAGAATAACCCCAAAACAACATTTCCACCTTAAAAAGAAATATAGAATTATACTTTGGAGTGTTTTGAGCTACGATTATAATAAAATGTTAAGCAAAAGAAGGGTTTGGAGAAATGTAAGAAACTCAATAACAAATAATGATATTGTTCTTTTCCACGATAGCATTAAAGCAAAAGAAAATATGATTTACGCCCTAAGAAACACCTTATTCTTCTTTTCGGCAAAAGGATATAAGTTTAAATCTATCTAAAAGGAATAGGTTTAATGAAGATTCAGAAGCAATTATACTATTGTTGAAGTAGTACTAGCTTTTCCACAGTTTCGCCAGGAATAAGCCTAACAGTAGATTTTCCTATACGAGTATAACCTGAATTATCAATTTTTGTAACATTGATATCTAATATAGCTTCATTGTCGAAAGTAAAGAAAGCCTCTCCCTTACTATCAGTTATTCCATCTGCTTTAACACTGCCTGACTCCTTAGAAATGTTAATAGTAGCCTCAGGAATAATAATTGAAGTGTTAGTAACATCAACTACCTTCACAATCAATTTGCATTTATTATCTTCTTTGCACCCTGAAAGGAAAGGTATTGCGATAGCTAAGACAAGCATAAAAGAAAAAAATCTAACTATATTCTTTTTCATAACACTGAAATTTTGTAATATTGCGGTTTAATTTAAAGTGCAAATCTAACAAAATTATTAATATGAATGCAAAAGTTCTTTCAATTTTAGTCCTTTTTTCTGGACTTTTCACAATGAGTTGTGCAAATAAATCAACTCAAACAGATAATAAACAATCAGAAAACACAACAAAAGAAATTCAAAAACAAGAAGTAAAAGAAAAACAAACTATGGTATTAATTAGTACAAATTACGGAAATATGAAGGCGGTTCTTTATAACGAGACCCCTCAACATAGAGACAACTTCATAAAGCTTGCAAAAGAAGGATATTTCGATGGAACTCTTTTTCACAGAGTGATTAATGAGTTTATGATTCAAGGTGGAGACCCAGATTCAAAGACAGCAAAGAAAGGACAACAATTAGGTCAAGGAGGTCCAAGTTATACAATACCAGCTGAGTTTAACCAATCTTTAATTCATAAAAAGGGAGCATTAGCTGCAGCAAGAATGGGAGACCAACAAAACCCTCAAAAAGCTTCCTCTGGCTCACAATTCTACATTACACACGGTAAAGTGTACTCAGAGGCAGAACTAAGTAACTTTGAATCACGTATGGGAAAACAATTCAACCCACTACAAAAACAAACCTATACAACAGTTGGAGGAGTGCCTTTCCTAGACTACGACTATACCGTTTTTGGAGAAGTTGTTGAAGGATTAGATGTAATAGATAAAATAGCACAAGCTCAAAAAGATAGATCAGACAGACCAGTAGAAGATATTAAAATGACGATATCTATTATTGAAGAAAAATAAAAAATAGATGAAAGAGAGAATTTTAGAGGAGATTGGTAAAGTAAACGAATTGAAAGCATCAGAAATAAGTGATGTAGAGAACATTCGAATACAATACTTAGGTAAAAAAGGATTGTTAAATGACCTGTTTTTAGAATTTAAAGCAGCACCTTCTCAAGAAAAAAAAGAGATAGGGCTACTACTTAATGAGCTAAAAATTGCAATTCAAGATAAGATAGAGGCATTAAGAGAATTAGTTGTAAGCGTTGAAGAAGGTGGAATGGAAAAAGACGACCTAACAAAACCCTCAACAGAATTTACCTTAGGCTCACGCCATCCACTATCATTAGTTAGGAATGAAATAATAGAAATTTTCTCAAAAATAGGCTATGTTGTTGAAGAAGGACCTGAGATAGAGGACGACTGGCATGTGTTTTCATCACTTAATTTTCCACCAGAGCATCCTGCAAGAGATATGCAAGACACTTTTTTTGTGGAAAACAGAGAAGACGGCAACAATGCAGTGCTTAGAACTCATACCTCATCGGTGCAAGTAAGAGTAATGGAGACACAAAAACCTCCAATTAGAATTATAGCACCAGGAAGAGTGTTTCGTAATGAAGCAATATCAGCAAGAGCACACTGCATATTCCATCAAATAGAAGGACTGTATATTGACAAAAACGTATCCTTTGCCGACCTAAAACAAAACCTACTTTACTTTGCAAAAGAAATGTTTGGCGAAAGCACAAAGATAAGACTGCGTCCATCCTATTTCCCATTTACAGAACCATCTGCCGAAATGGATATATCGTGTAACCTATGCGGAGGAAAAGGCTGCAATGTTTGTAAACAGACTGGTTGGCTGGAGATAATGGGCTGCGGAATGGTTGACCCAAATGTTCTTGAAGCAAATGGAATTGACTCAAAAGAATATTCAGGCTTTGCATTTGGCATGGGTATAGAAAGAATAACCATGCTAAAATACAACGTAAAAGACCTAAGACTATACTTTGAAAACGATATGAGGTTTTTAAAACAATTCACATCAGTGTATTAGCAAATAAATATTCTAAAAAATAATGCAAGGGTAGGCTAAAAACTTACCCTTGTTTTTTTGCCTAAATAATTATCTCAATATAACTTGACAATTAATCAAATAATTTGTATCTTTGCATTAGTAAATCTACTTAAACTCAGATAAGTAGAAATGAAATCAAATAATCACCCAATATCATACTAAATCAAATGATGTACATCTTTCACCCCGAAAGATGTGCATCATTTGATATGAAAGATGTACATCATTTGCATATTGAAACGAAGATTCAGGAAATTTATATGCAGAGTTATAGAATTTATTCTTAAATTTGAAAAATTTTTATGGGGATTGGATTTTGTTTTCATAGGATTTGATTCTTGCTATTAGTATATGTCTATTTAATAAGGTCGTTTGAGTCCGGTTAATCATTAAAAACAATAAGATTATGTCAATTTTTTTTAGAGCCAAAAAGAAAAAATACAAAAAGAATGGTGTTTTTGAAGAAAAGTATTTCGCAGTTGCTAAGACAAAAGGAACCTTAGGAATTGATGAACTAGCCAAAGAAATTTCTTTAACCAGTATTGCTAAGGAGAGTACAATAATTCCTGTTCTTATGGAGCTTTCTAATATTTTAGGAGTAAAACTTCTAGAAGGCTATAATATAAAATTTAAAGGCATAGGCACCTTTGGAGTTTCAATAACGAGCCAGGGTTGTGATAACGAGGGTGATTTAAAATCCCAAATGGTTGAATTTAGCAAGTTGACTTATAGGGCAGATAGCAAATTGATTAAAATGCTCAAGAAAATCAGATTTGAGAAAGAACCTCCTGCACCAAAGGGATTTATTTCTAAAGAAGAACAAAGAAAAATTAAGGCAGGGGCCAATAATACAAAGAAGATAATTTGTTTTATTTTATTATCCTTAAGTATTGGTTTAGGTCTTAGGGCGCAGAATACTGAAAAAATGAAATTAGATAGTATTGGCGCAAATGGGAGTGCTTATCATAGTTTTGGATATGACCAAAGAGGGAATATGATTTATTATTATTCAACAATGGATACTAATATTTATACATACGATGATAATAATAATATCCTGAGTGATACTTATATTGGCATGGCTATGGATTCGAGATATGAATATACCTATGACGAAAACTCCAATGTTTTAAGCACTACTCGTCTTAATAACTATACAGGTCAATGGGTTGGAGAAACTAAAACAGAGAATACATATAATGAGAGGAATCAATTGGTTGATCAAGTGTATTACAAGAACCAAGGTCAGTGGCAGGCCCTAAGCAAGAGCACTTGTTATTATAATCCATCAGATTATCTTATTAAGATTCGTAGATCTAATTTCTCTAACTCAGGATGGGTAGATGGTATAAATTCTTCGTACATATACGACAGTAATAATAACCACATACTTACAGTTGATAGCTCTTCCTCTGGGCCATCAAGTAAGACAGAATACACTTATGATCAGAGGAATAATAATTTGAGTAGAATAGATTATAATCGCAGTATTGAGGGGTGGATATATAATAGGAAAACAGAATATACGTACGATGAAAATAATAATACCTTAAGCACAATTGTTTTTATGTATTATGAGAGCGACTGGATGGAGATTACAAGGACGGAAAACACCTACGATGCAAATAATAACTGCACCAGCATCACCAAACCAACCCGTAGGCAAGAGTGGACATTCGATACTAATGGCAACTGTTTAACAGAGACCTACTCAACAAAAGAGCAGGGAGAAACTGATTGGACTTATACTGCAAGACATAGCTATACTTACGATGAAAATAATAATAAGACACTCGATATTCTGACCCAGTATTACGATGATATCTGGAATAATAATATGAAAAGTGAATATATATACGACTATTCATTTAGTAACGAAGACCTAATATTACCCAAGGATTATTTTAAGATGAATAATATGCTCACTACAGTCAAATCTTCAACATGGGGCATTTATAATTGGTCTTCGCCATATAGTAGTTATTATTATTACTCTAAACATAATACTATATCCATAGATAAGATACCAATTAATAATATTATAAAAGTTTATCCAAATCCAGCACAAGACTATATAAGCTTCAGCCTCCCAGGCAATGAGCTTTATACAGTAAAACTATATAATTCAAATGGAGCTTCTGTATTAGAAACAAGAATAAGGGGAAATAATAGGATAGATATAAGCATACTGACAAAGGGTCTTTATTTCTATAAAATCTCTGGCAAAGCAGAGGAAATTATAAGTGGGAAAATCATTAAATTATAGGGTTGTTAAAAACTTAATGTTATGAAAAAGAATGTATTAATATTATTGGCTACTATTTTGGGACTATCTTCCTGTGCTACTAAGAATACGAATTTGGATTTAAGCACTGTGGATGATTTCGATATTAATAGGTATTTGGGAGAATGGTATGAGATTGCTCGTTTTGATCATTCTTTCGAAAGGGGGCTAATTGGGACTAAGGCGAATTATACACTGAACCAAGATAATACTATTAGGGTTGAGAACAGTGGTTATAAGGATAGCTTTTCTGGAAAATACAAGACTGCTATTGGTAAGGGGAAGTTTGCAAATAAGGATAAGCCCTCTATGTTAAAGGTCGCCTTCTTCCTTTGGTTCTATGGGGCATATAATGTTTTGGAGCTCGACAAGGAGAATTATTCTTACTCAATGATTGGTTCAAACTCAGATAAGTATTTTTGGATTCTAAGTAGAACTCCTCAGCTTAAGGACAAGGATAAGGCATTTCTATTGAATAGGGCTGAGGAAAGAGGATTCGATACCTCAAAAATAATATGGGTAGAGCAGAGATAATCACTCCACCCTACCCATATTTATAAATTAGAATCCTAATTCTATTGGAAGTTTTCTGTTAGCTGATCAAATTCTTTTTTGGCTGATGAGCTCTTATAGAGTATTCTATATACTGCATCTGCTATTGGAATATTTGCTTTAAAGGTTTTGTTTAAGATATGAATACAGTTTGCTGCATAGTATCCTTCGGCAACCATTTTCATCTCAAGCTGTGCTGTGTTGACGGAATAACCTGAGCCTACCATCTGACCAAAAGTTCTGTTTCTGCTATGTTGTGAGTAGCAGGTTACAAGTAGGTCGCCAAGATAAGCTAAGTGATGTATGTTTCTTTCTGGTAAAGGTGAGCAAACTGATAAGAAGTTTTCTATTTCTTGTAGTCCATTTGAAACAAGTACACTTATTAAGTTATCTCCACCACCTAGTCCCTTACACATTCCAACTGCTAGGGCATAAATGTTTTTCATTATCCCAACATATTCAATTCCTTCAATATCGTTTGAGATTGTTGTTTTGACGTATCTGCAAGTGAAATTGTCGGCGATATGTTTTGCTAATAAGGGGTTATGTGAGCCAACTGTTAGATAGGTTAGGCTTTCTTTTGCAATTTCTTCTGCATGCGAGGGTCCACTTATTACAGCTTGGTTGGCGTATGAAACATCAAATGTATCTCGTAAGTATTCGGCTACAATTTGATTTGTCTCCGGAATTATTCCTTTTGTTGCTGAGATTATGTTTTTGTTTTTCAAGTCATCGGCACTTAGTCCCTCGAGTGAACGAGCAAAGAAGGCTGATGGGATAACAAAAAGTAGGTTGTCAGCAGAAGAAATGATATTCTTTATGTCGGAGTCGATAGTTATTTTATCTTTATCTAACTGACATTGTCTTAGGTAGAGGGGATTATGTCCGTAAAGCTTAACTCCTTCAACAATTTCTTCTTCTCTAACCCACCAAAAAACTTCTTGGTGGGTTTCAGAAGCTATTTTTACAATTGCTGTTGCCCAACTTCCACTTCCAAATATTGCAATTTTCATTATATATTATTTTATAGTCCTAGTGTTTTCTTTCCTTGCTGGTAAACAATATCTTTCGGTATTTTAGCTCCATTGATTTTGTCTAAGTCTTTTTGAAGTGCAGGACGGATATTACCATTCTTATCGTTATACTGCTTTGCAAATTCAATGTCACCTTCTCCTTCAACCTTAATAATAAGTGCTGACCAGCTTTCCATTGCTTGTTTAGCTTTTGCAAAGTCTATAACATATTTACCATCTTGGTTTCTTTTGAAAGCTCCTTGGTCTTCGAAATAGTTAAAGCACATCATATTTGCTTTTCCGTGTGCTGAGGCTGCTCCAAAACGAACAGAACGAAGTATGCCTGCGATAAATGTTGCGTAAGCGTCTTGTTCTGTTATATTTGTTATTTCTCCTTTTTCAATAAGTGAGGTAACCATATATAGTCCTAAGATGTCTGCCTTAGCTTCTTCCCAAGCTGCATATTGATTCCCTAATGCTTTTCTAACTGAACCCTTGCCATTAACTGTGGTCTTGATTCCTAATCCGTGAGAAACCTCGTGGAAGGTTACGTTTGAGAAGAATGCATCAAATTTAATATGTTCCATTTGCTCAGAAACCATAATTTGTTCTGCTATTGGCATAAGTATTTTGTCAAACTTAGCCTTCATTGCATTCTTTAATTGAAGACGTCTTGCTCCTTTTGCTAGTTGTACTCTTTCGTCATTTGGTAGGTTAATAGCTATTGTTTTGCTTCCAGCATTGCAATCGCCACCATAGAATATTACATCATAAACATTAAGGTCAGAGTCTGTTCCAGGTATTTCTTTCTTAAATTTAGCATCAACTGGTAATCCTTTTTGAAGTTCAGGTAACATAGCAGTAAACTTTGCTAGGTCATTACTCCATTTCTCATCTTTTACTAAGATGAATGATTCGTATGCTGCCTTTGATCCAAAACGGCGGTCTTCATAGTTTTCAATTGGTCCAACAACAAAATCAATCTTTGATTTCTTCATATCCATCCATGCCATATCTGATGCAAAATAATCATCTGTTTGGAATGCTTTTCTTCTTTCTGTTAAGTATTTCTTAAGTCCAGCATCATCTGCAAGAGATATTGCTTTTTCCAATAATACATCAACCTTTGCAAGTTCTTCTTTGTACTGCTCACGATACCACTTCACAACTAGTTTTCCTTCATTATCTCTACGAATAACGGTATAAAGGTTGTCTTTGTTCTTGTCTTTTAGTGCATCATATTCAACATCTGTCATATCAACAGGGTAGAATTGTGCACCAAGTGGCTTTTCTGCAAATCCTTCAACAAAAGGCTTCATATTATTTAACCTTTCCCATGGTCCATAGTTTATCATTGCAAATTCTCTTGCAGCAACATCACTTATGGTGTCCATGTCTGCTTTGTTTCCGTATGCTTGTTTCCAAAACAAATCGTCCATTACTTGTCCAATTTCAAGGAAAGTTCTTATAAGTTCTTTCTCATTTTCACTAAGACTTGAAAGATCTGTTGTTAGTTCAACTATTGCAAACTCATCAACCTTTTCCTGCATCGGGTTTTTCATTTCTTCTTTTGTTTCTTTTTTCGAACAGCTAGCAAATGATACTAAACATATTGCTAAGCAAACATAAATTAATTTTTTCATTTGTTTTATTATTAAATTTTTTAAGGTTTCAA
>DUQY01000026.1 GCA_012837565.1 Bacteroidales bacterium
AATTAACCTTAGTTATTTCTGGATGTCCGTAAGATGTTGTGTTTGCTTTGTCAAGTAATGCCATAGCATTTACTCCAATAGCTCCAACCTTAAGAACCAAAGCTGTTAATTCGTCTGCACTTAATTCATTTGAACTAACTCCATAAAGAGTTTCCTCTAGTATTTCGTATAAGCTCTCATCTTCAAAACCAAGAGTTAAAGCGTGTTCTGCATAAGCTGCAAGACCCTTAAGTCCAATAATTGCAAGTTGTTTTAAAGAGCGAATATCTTCATTGGTTTCATTTAAAATTCCAACCTTTGACTCATAAGATAAATAATCGTGAGCCTCCACCTTAAACCATACCTCATCCATCTCTGGTAGAGCCACCCCATTTTCCTTAGCAATAGCAATAAGCTTATCTTTTAAACGAAATGCATTATCTATCTTTGCTATAATAGCATTATCATCGAAGTTTGCATTAGTAATGGTTGCAAAAAGAGAATCTAAAATAACATGCTCAGCTTCTTTGCTTGCAAGCTTATTCTCTCTAAGCTTCTTATTTACAATTGCTATTCCTCTTGTAACATATAACATCATATCCATATAGTTGGAAGTTACTGGTTGTTTACCACATACTCCCTTAATGGTACAGCCCTTATTGCCTGCTGTCTCTTGGCACTGAAAACAAAACATTGAACTCATAGTTTTTGAATTTTTTGGTTTATAATTATGGTGCAAAGATAGGCTCATAAACAAAATTTGTTTGTAACATTTATTACAAACCAAGAATTTATTTTATATTTGCATATGGAAAACCTGATTAATTGTCCTCTTTTCGAAAATATGTCTGAGGACGAAATAGCAAAAGTAATTGGTAAACAATATGGTATCAGAACTTACATTCCTGGAGAAACCATTTTGGACCAAGGAGATGAATATAAGTATTTGCTTCTTCTTTTAGAGGGAGAAGTATCAAATTCTATGACACATATAAGTGGAAAGAATATGTTTATTGAAACAATTTCAGCACCTGGAGTTATTGCCCCTGCAATCTTTTATGCAGAAATAAATAAAATACCTGTGGAGGTCACGGCAGTTGATACAGTGAAAGTTCTGCCTATTGCCAAGGTAGAGTTTAATTATATGCTTCAAAGAAACCCAAAACTACTTATGAACTTCCTAAAAATGATATCAAATAGGAGTAGCTTCTTATCAACAAAGGTTAGATCCCTTTGTTTTGGCACAATAAAAAGTAGGATTGCTGGCTATCTATTAGAGAACTCAACTTATAATTATTCTAACGAATTTGAGATAATACATACCCAACAAGAACTTGCAAATATGTTTGGAGTTACAAGACCTGCTCTTTCTAAAACTATTAAGGATATGATTGATGAGGGTTTAATAAATTCCAAACAAAAAAGCTTTATTATTTTAAATAAACCAGAACTTGCAAGAATATTCAGAGAAAACAGCTAAAGGAAATGAACACCAGATTAACTCAAGAATTCTTTTTTCAAAATGCATTAGAGCTTGCACCCGCACTACTAGGGAAACTTCTTTGTAGAAGAGAAGGGAAAGAGATAGTAAAACTAAGAATTACAGAAACCGAAAGCTATTTCGGAAAAGAAGATACTGCCTCTCATGCTTATAAAGGTAAGACCAAAAGAAATGAGCCAATGTTTGAAGAGGGTGGAGTTTTATATATTTACCTCTGTTATGGGATACATAATCTATTAAATATAGTAAGTGGAAAAAAAGACAATCCCGAAGGAGTAATGATTAGAGCCGTGGAAAACTATAACGGACCAGGCAAGCTCACAAAAGCACTTAATATATCTAGAGAGTTAAATAAAACTAATCTATCGTTGAGCGATGAATTGTGGATTGAGGATGATGGGACCAAAATTAGATACAAGACGAGCCCTAGAATAGGAATTAATTATGCAACACAGGAGTATCGCAATAAAAACTGGAGATTTGTCGTTATATAATTTGTAATTGTTTAATAAACGATTACCTTTGTACAAGAATGAAACAATAGTTATTAACTAAAAACAAGAATATATTATGTTAAGCAAAAAGTTACAAGAAGCAATAAACGCTCAAATAAACGCAGAGTACTGGTCTGCATTCCTTTATTTATCAATGTCAGCTGACTTTTCAGCAAAAGGATTACCTGGATTTGCAAACTGGATGGAAATGCAATTCGCAGAAGAACAATCTCATGGTTTAAAATTCTTAAACTATATGCTTTCAAGAGGAGCTCACCCAGAACTAAGACAAATTGACAAGGTTCAAAACACATGGAATACACCATTAGATGCTTTCAAAGATGCATTGGCTCACGAACAAGTTGTTACAAAACTTATTAACGATATCTACTCATTAGCAACCCAAGAAAAAGACTATGCAACACAATCAATGTTGAAATGGTTTATTGACGAACAAGTTGAGGAAGAAGAAAGTGTTCAAGCAATAATTGATACACTTGCATTAGTTGGAGATAATGGTTATGGAATTTACCAATTAGATAAAGAACTTGCTTTAAGAGTATATACTCCAATTCCAGCATCAGCGCAATAAAAAATTTAACAATACTAAATAAAAAAGACGTGGTTTATATCACGTCTTTTTTTGTTTACTATCAAGTTTTAATTTACTGAAACGAAGTTTAATTTTAACAAAACTTTGTTTTAAGATGGGATTGGATTAATTAGGGTTGAATTCATTCTACAACCTAATTTACAACTATTTTTTTCACTGTATTGAAATTTGAGCTATTGACTTTAATAGAATAAATTCCTTTTGCAAATCCACTAACGTCAATAATTAATTGTTTTTGATCTAAACTATATTTATATGTCTTCAAAATTCTTCCATTCAAATCCAAAACAAAAATATCAGCATCATCAGTCAAACCTTCTATTTCTAATTTTGTTTCCTTTTCAGTTGGATTCGGATAAAGAGAACATGAAATCATATTATTATTATCAATATTAGTTACATCTAAAAGACATCTATAATTAGTAAATCTATCCCATTCAGGTGCATTCTGATAAAGAGATAAAGATTCACAAGGAACATAAATAGGAATAGATTTATTAACTCCCCAAAAAACAAAATCTGCTACTGGTATAGGATTAATAGGCTTGCTTATTATTGAATCAAGACCAGTACAAGACTCAAATGCTCCATTTCCAATAAAAGTTACTCCTGAAGGAATAGTAATTGATTTTAAATTAATGCAATTATCAAAAGCATAATAACCAAAAGAAGTAACAGAATTTGGAATTTCAACTGAGGTTAAACTCCTGCAATTATTAAATCCTCCTACTCTTAGAAGAGAATTCGGCAGGCTAATAGAAGATATAGATGTGCAATTTTGAAAAACTCCATCATTTAATATTTCAAATCCTTCTTCAAAACTTACTGAAACTATACCCACACAATCTGCAAAGGCAAATCTTGCAAGATGATTTACTGAACCAGGAATAGTTACTGAAGTTAAATTAGGACAATATTGAAAAGCGTTGTTTCCTATTTCTCTTACAGAATTACCAAAATTTATTGTTCTAATATCAGAAGACCAAAAGGCATAACCAGGTATTCTATTAACATTATTTCCTACATTTACAGCAGTTAATGAAATACAATTCTCAAAAAGAGGAATAAATGTCTCTAAATCTCCACAATTGACTGCATTAAAATTTACTAATGAGAGTCTTATGCATCCATTAAAAGCATTTCGTGCAATTGAAGTAATTGAATCTCCAATTGTAATACACTTAAGTCTACCGCATTCACAAAAGGCACTATCTCGGATAGATTTAACAATATAAGTTGTATCATTATAAACAGCAGAAATAGGAATATCCAATGTATCAGAATATTCATTTAGAAATTGCAATGGAGTATTTCCTTTATATGTTACTTCAACTATATATGGGGCAGTAGAAGAAGTAATATTGTAATATATAGTATCTCCATGATTGTTTAAAGCATAAAAATCTTGTGATTTTGCATTGGAGCTAATACAAAATAAAATAAGAGATATAAAATAAAATACTCTTTTCCTCATAAGTGAAAATATTGATTATTGTACAATTATCTTTTTAGTAATATTTAGTTCTTTATTACATAGTTTAATATAATAGATTCCTGATGAAACACCATTAAAATCAATCTCTAATTTCTTATCACTAATAATATATTTACAATTATTAATTATTTTAGCATTAATATCATACACTATTATATCAATATTATGATTTAATCCTTTAATTTCAATTCTTACTTTATCATTAGTTGGATTCGGATAAAGAGATATGCTAATTTTACTATCAATTTCACCATTTAAATTTAACAACATTGCACATTCTCTATTGCTTAATTCACTTTCGCAGGTAGTATTTATTGCTCTAAGTTTATAACAATAGTTTATTCCATGAACAACATTAGAGTCTATATAAATTCTTTGAGTTGTACTTTCTATTGAATCTCCATCACGATAAATAATGTAAGTTTCTCCATTTCCTTCCCATTCTAATTGAAGATAATTAGTATCTGAAATAATGGTTAAATTAGTTGGAACTTGTATTGTGTCAACCAAAAGATTGAGAATAATTGTACTATCACAACCATTTGAAGTTTGAACAATTCTTGAATAGTTGCCTGCTAAGTTTTCACTAAATCCATTTAAAGAATAAGTTTCTCCACCACAAATTTTAGCATTAATTGTTGTTCCATACTGACTATTAGCCAAAGCTGTTTGAGGTAAAACAAGACAAGAATCTGAAATAGTTATTGTATCTCCATTTAAAGTATAAAAGCTTGTTTCCAAAATATAGTATTGTCCTCCTTCAATTGAATCTGTATAAGCATTAATACTTCCATTTGTTGAGCTAACCTCTATCCTATTATTTGAAGATATAGACCTTTTAAACCATTTTGAAGAATAATTAAGTTCAGAATTAGGACGTATTCTCCAAGCTTCATTTGTAGCTTGCCATTGGTTAGGAAGATTATAATTTGAAACAACTGTTGCTTGTGTTCCATTTACATTTTGAATTCCTAGAATAGCTTTCCCTCCATTCCAATAAGGACATATAGGTTTGTCTTGCATATAAAATTCAATGACATTGATTGTCTCATATAAAACAAGCATTGTTGTAACTCTTTGTGAAGGACAACTAAAAAGAGGCACATCATAAAAACTTAAAACAAATTTTCTATAAGGATATTCTCCAATCACTTTAAAATACATTTCTCCTACACCATTTGCAGCTTGGAAGTCCATATCATGATATGGACCAAATATGCAGTTTTTATATATACTTTGATTAGGAATAGGATTGTTTGGAAGTGACCATTCGCAAAGATTACTTGAAGCATTATTAGTAAAAAAATCAGTGCCAGAAGCAACTGTAGTATCAAATGACAAAAGACCATTAGAACCAATTACATAATGATTAAGAGTATTTTGTCCATAGAAAGAAAAATTAAAACTAGGAGAATTTGATGGTTGTCCAAAGTTAAAATCCATAACTTGAGACCATACATCATCATAAGGGAAATGATAATATATTCTATCAGGATATTCATTTAAATCAAAAGAAAAAGGAGGATTGTAAGGGATTGATTCAACAACATAATTATTTGTAGCACCTGGTGCAAATATCCTTGAACTTAAAACAATGGAAGGATTAGCACAATTAAGTTGAATAGTATCTCCTGAAAGTACAGTATTATTTATAGAATCATAAATAAGAGAACTTATAATTGATTGAGCATACAAGCTTGTAAAAAATAGATTAATAATAAAGAATAATGCTAAGGGTTTTTTCATAACTAATCAATTTGATTGCACAAAAATAGTATTTGTTTTTCAATAATTAGTATAAACCCTTAGAAATTCTTTCTTTAAATTTTTAGAAATAGACTATTAGACCAAAGGTTGGGAGTATTGTTCCTGATGTGGTTGAAATATTTCTTAGTATGTATGTTTGGTTGTCTGGCATTAGGTTAGGATTGCCGTTTATATCTAAATTTGTGTAGATAGGTTCTGATTCTGATTTGAAGTTATATACATTTTGAACGTCAAGATATAATGTAATGTCGAAGCTCTTCCATGCAAATTCTTTATCCACTCTAATATCTAATTGGTGGTAGTTTCCTAATCGAAGGGTGTTGAATCTGTTATAATCTAAATAGGGTTGATTTCTTGCATCCCAAATTTGTCTTTGTGAGGAAACATATTCATCAATTGGAGTGTATGGACTGCCACCAATCAAACGCCAACGAGCACTCACCAACCAGTCGTATTTAAACTTGCGGCTTGCAGTTAAATTAAGAATAAATCTATTATCCCATGAAGATGAAATATACTTGCCGTCAATATTTGTAAACTCAGACACAAAGTAGGTAAATACTGCATAAATATTAAATTTCTTAATGTCATTTGCGGTAAATAATGCTTCAAATCCATAAGCTCTTCCTTTTCCTTCTGAAATTAGAGGTTCATCACCAACTGCTCCAAAATCATTTCCCTTACTTGCAATACTTATTCCCTCGTTAATGGTTATTGGGTAATTGTAATATTGCTTGTAGAACCCCTCAAGGCTTGCCTTAATCTTAGCTTTGGCATTGAATTCCAAACCAGCAACAAAATGATTAACATGAATATATTTAAGAGTATTCTTATTTACAAATATATTATTAGAGTCTTTATAGCCCATTGATGTATAGGATGGTTCCTTTGAATAATGTCCTACATTTGCATTTAATGATAGGTGATCATTGAAAAGATAGGATGCTGAAATACGAGGAGAGAACTGAACTAATGGGTTTGACATAAGTGAAGAATAAGTATTCCCATCAAACCTTGTTCCCATGCCTAGTTTAAGTTTGTCTTTGAAGTAAGAATCTCCTGTTTGAACGAAAAATCCATAGGAAAAGAGGTCAATTAGTGAGTTATAGTTATCTTCAAATATAAAGCTATTTACATTGATGGTTCTTTTGCTATCGTTGGTGTATTTAGAATAACGAAGATTTGTTCCAAAGCTAAGCTCAAAAGGGAGGGTCGTGTATCGTTTTTCGTATCTGAATTTATTTTCTGCCTCAACTGAAGAGTAATCTAATACCTTTGCTAGGTTCTTATTATTATCTGGAAACTTTTCAAAAGCATTTCTCAGCATATTCCTACTAAGCACAAGCATATCAATGGAGTTTGTATTATAGTGTTTATAAACTGCTCCTACGGTATAGCTTAGTTGATTATAGTCTGGCAATGTGTTTAGAAGATATTGTTGTGATTCTGTTGGCTTATCAATTGTAAGGTTTAGTGCAGAGCGGTCAAAAGCTGCAAGGCCTAGAAATAATAACTCGTTCTTTTCATCTATATTCCATTTATATCGGAATTGTATATCGTCATAGGTTGGAAGGAAAGGAAGTCCAATAGCAGTAAAGAGAAACTGCAAGTAACTTCTACGATAAGAAAATAAAAGATTATTGTCTTTAATTGGCAAATCGAAAGTTAGTGCAAGGTCGGAAGCACCTATTGATCCCTTGAAATGCATCTTATCTCTTGATCCTTCTTTTTGTTTTATATTCATAACAGAACTTAGAGTTCCTCCCCTATTTGAAGGGAAAGCTCCTGTGAAGAAATCAACCTGACGAATAAAATCTGGATTAAGAATTCCGACTGCTCCTCCTGATGCTCCTTGTGTTGCAAAGTGATTAATGATTGGTATTTCAACATCATCCAAAAAGAAAGTGTTTTCAGAAGGTCCTCCCCCTCTAACAATTAAATCGTTTCTATTAATAGCACCTGCTGCAACCCCTGGTAGGTTTTGAATAGCTTTTGAAACATCTCTATTACTCCCTGGTGACTTCTCAATTTCTTGTAGACTAATTGTTCTAACAGAAACAGGAGATTCGTTACTTCTTTCTTGAATTGCAACAATCTCGACTTCCATCAAATCCTTTGGAGCCTCATCCATCTTAATAATAGTATATGCACTATGATTATTGAAAACTTGAAGCTCATCGGAAATAACATATTTATAACCTACAACACTTACAACCACCCTAACAAAGCCAACAGGTATATCTTTTACTTCAAAATACCCTGTTTCATCTGCCGAAGAACCTAGTGTTGTTCCTAATATCATAACATTAGCATAAGGAATTGGCTTATTTGTATTCTTATTTACAATCTTGCCAGTTACTGAACCTTTTTTGGTAGCAGTGGTTTGAGAATATGCATTATTGCTCCCTATAATTAGTATTAAGAGAAATAAAAAGAAGTTGAATAGTTTGTTCATATGTTTCAATAATTTAATCGTTAAAAAGCCTTTTTCTGAAAAACATTATATACAAACGAAACCCACAAAAACTTTCGTATGTTTTTATTTTATTTCGTTTATTATTGAAAGAAGAAACTATAAGACATTAGTTTTTGCTTAGTCCAAGCTCTTTAATTATTGCTTGAATTTTAGCATCTGCTTGTTTCGATAGCTCAGGGAAATCCTTAATTGAGTTTAGCTTATTGAAGACCCCAAAATAGAATTTGATTTTAGGTTCAGTTCCTGAAGGGCGAACAGATATCTTACTACCATCTTCCAAAAAGAATTGTAGAACATTTGATTTTGGAAACTCAAGTTTCTCTTCTTCCTTAGTCTTTACATCTATGGTGATTTGCTTTTGATAGTCTTTAATCTTCACTACTTCAAGACCTATTAAAGTTTTTGGTGGGTTTTCTCTGAATATATGCATCATTTCTTTAATTTCTTCTGCACCAGAAATCCCTTTTTTGGTTATAGAAAGAAGATCTTCTTTGTAGAATCCGTATTCAAGATAAATATCAAGCAGTATATCGAAGAATGTTTTGCCTTGTTCTTTGGCCCAAGCGCATATCTCAGCTATTAGACAACATCCTGATATTGCATCCTTATCTCTTACAAAATCTCCTATTGAGAATCCATAACTTTCTTCTCCTCCGCATATATATTTTTCTTTCCCTTCAAGAGATAATATCCTTTCTGCAATAAACTTAAAACCTGTAAATACATCGTAGTTCTTTACACCAAAACTCTCAGAAACCTTTCTTACAAGCTCGGAAGTTACTATTGTTTTAATAGTATATTCATTCCCTTTTAGTTTGCCTTGTTCCTTTAATTGTTTTAGGATATAGTAAGTTAGGACTGTTGCAGTTTGGTTTCCATTTATTAGTATAAATTTACCCTCTTGGTCTTTCACTGCAATCCCAACTCTATCTGCATCAGGGTCTGTTGCAAGAAGTACATCAGCATCTATTTCTTTAGCAAGCTTTAGCCCAAGTTCCATTGCAGATTGTTCTTCTGGATTAGGACTTTTTGCAGTTGGGAAATTACC
>DUQY01000027.1 GCA_012837565.1 Bacteroidales bacterium
AGAAAATGAAGATGGATATAGCTTTGAATATATAAATAATTATTTATCAAGTAATAATCCTCAGCCAATTAGTTTGACTATGCCAATAAGCAATAAAGTATATAAAAGCAATATACTTTTCCCTTTCTTCGATGGTTTAATTCCTGAGGGCTGGTTATTAGATATTGCTCAGAAGAATTGGAAGATAAAGAATAATGATAGGATGTCTTTACTACTTGTTTGCTGTAAAGATTGTATAGGGGCAATAAGTGTTGTACCATTTAATAATGATGAACTATGAAAAGATGCCTTTACTGTTACCAGCCGTTAGAAGATAATGAAATAGATTTTCACTCAAAATGTTCAAAAAAGATATTTGGATTTTCTCAACCTCCTTCAATTCCATACACATTAAAAGATATTGAAGGATTGGCTTTGGAAGTGATTCGTTCACAGATTACCTTGACAGGCGTTCAGCCAAAGATTTCATTGAATATTGAAAAGAAGACAAGTGGGGCAAAGCGTTTTACAATAGTTGGAGTTTTGGGTGATTATATACTTAAACCACAAACCTCTCAGTATAAATCTTTGCCAGAGAATGAAGACTTAACTATGCATCTTGCTGAAATTGCTAAAATAAAGACAGTCCCTCATTCTTTAGTTAGGTTTGAAGATGGTAGTTTGGCATATATAACAAAAAGGATAGATAGGAATAAGAAGAGTTTCAAGATTGCTATGGAGGATATGTGTCAGTTAACGGAAAAACTAACTGAATATAAGTATAAAGGCTCTTATGAACAGATTGCAAAGAAGATAATTATTCATTCCGCAAACCCAGTATTGGATGTAATAAGATTCTTTGATGTTGTTTTATTCTCTTTCCTTATTGGCAATAGTGATATGCACTTAAAGAACTTTTCATTATATAATAAGTCAGGAAAATATGAGCTAACACCAGCCTATGATTTACTCTCAACAAAGCTTGTTATTCCAGATGACAAAGAAGATTTGGCACTTACCCTCAATTCAAAGAAGAGCAATCTAAAGAGAAAAGACTTTGAGGACTTATTAAGTAAATATGTAGAGGCAAAAACAATAGAAAACTCCTTTAATAAGTTCCGTAAAGCTATACCAAAATGGTTAAAGTTTATAGATAAGAGTTTCCTTAGTACAGCAGAAAAACAAGTTTATAAAACCATAATTGAAAGAAATTCAAAAATATTGGAGGATTAGAATAACCGAAAAGCGATAGCACTACCGACTTTGAGTACACGACACCAAAAAATCCATGTCAAAAGTTATAATAATTTTATAAGACGATTAATTGAAAAATACAATAAAAAGACTTGATATAAATTAAAAAAGAGGGGGTCTTTATGAAACGCTGTTTTAATTTCTTGAAACAGCGTTTCATTTTTTTAAAACAGCGTTTCAGTAAATTGTTATAGCGTTTTAATTTTGTCTCTTTTTAGGGCTTGTTTTCATGAACAATACGCATTATTGTTAGGCCTTGCTGGTCTTGAGTTTGTTTATGACTGCTATTAGGTATCCAAGTGCTATAAATGCTCCTGGTGCTAAGACGAAGATTAGGATGCCGTCGTGGTCGCCTATGAATTTGTAGTTGAAAAGTGAGCCTGAGCCTAATATTTCTCTTATGGAGCCAAGTAGGGTAAGGGCAAAGGTGAAACCTAGTCCCATTCCTATTCCGTCAAGCATTGAGTCAAAGACTGTGTTTTTGTTTGCATATGCTTCTGCTCTTGCAAGAATGATGCAGTTTACTACAATTAGGGGAATGAAGATTCCTAAGCTTGCGTATAATGCTGGAACATAGGCTTGCATTGATAATTGTAGGATAGTTACAAATGATGCAATAACAACAATAAATGCTGGTATCCTAACTTTATCTGGTATATAGCTTTTGATTGCTGAGATAACAATATTTGAGCAAATTAGAACAAAGGCTGTTGATAAGCCCATTCCTAAGCCATTGATTGCAGAGGTTGTTGTTCCAAGTGTTGGACACATTCCAACTAAGAGTACAAATATTGGATTTTCTCTTATTATTCCCTTTGATAATATACTTAACTTACTCATGGCTATTGGTGTTTTGTGATTGTTCTTGCAATTCTGGCTCTTCTTGTTTTGGCTGTTGGTCTGCTTGATAGGTCTTATATGCTTCGAAGGCGTCTCTTATTGAAGAAAGAAAAGCTCTTGAGGATATTGTAGAGGCGGTTATTGCATCAATATCTCCACCATCTTTACTTACGGTGAAGTTTACTTTATCTGGATTTTTTCCTATAATTGTTTGATTTGCTTTTGATGATTTAAACCACTGGTCTATTTTTGAGCCTAGGCCTGGTGTTTCTGCTGAAGAAAGGATTGTGTAGTTTGAAACCTCTCCTTTATTATCAACTCCTACCATTATTTCAATTGTGCCTGCATATCCATCAGTGGAATAGGTTTGGATTGCTGCTCCAACAAGCTCTCCTTTTTCCTCTGCGGGATATATTATAAATGGAATTTCTTTTCCTTCAAGCTTAATTTCAACTGGCTCACCTACTGTTGCGTTCTTACTTGGAAGAACATCTTTTATTGCATCTTGTTGCTTTTTGCTTTGAGCTATTGCAATTGGTTCTTTTGTTACAGTGTAGATTCCTGCTAAGAGAGAAGAGGAGATAAGAGATATTATACTTAAAGATAATATCATATTTTTTAAAGACGATTCTAATTTTGCCATAATATTTCTTTCTTTAAAATGGGTTTAGTAACCAAAAGGTTTTGGTTTGAAGCCTTTGTTGATAAGTGGAGTAACTGCGTTCATAATAAGTATTGCAAATGAGACTCCCTCTGGCATAGGCCCAAAGCTACGGAATATAATTGTTAGAACGCCACAACCAAAGCCAAAGATTAGTTGTCCTTTATAGGTTATGGGTGATGTTACCATATCTGTTGCCATAAATATTGCTCCTAACATCATCCCTCCTGCCAACATATGGTATGCAGGGTTCATATACTGCGATGGGTCAACAAGCCAGAGAACAAGAGCAAATGCTGCTGCACTAAGTAGGAAAGATACTGGTATATGCCAAGTAATTACTTTTCTAAATAATAGAATAAGACCTCCTATAATAAGAGCAAGAGCAGAGACCTCTCCAAGAGATCCTCCTATATTACCAATAAACATATTAAAAAGATCAGCTGCTTGACCATTTTTAAAGGCAAGAAGTGGAGTTGGTCCTGTTACAGCATCGGTTAGGTTAGAACTAGAAAATAGTGCTTTTGGTATTGGCCAATCGGACATTGCAACTTTCGCAGGAAAAGATATGAAAAGGAATACACGACCGACAAGTGCTGGATTGAAAGGGTTTTTTCCTAAGCCTCCGTAAGACATTTTAGCTACTCCGATTGCTACCAAAGCTCCAATAGCAAGAATCCAAAGAGGAACACTTGCAGGAAGGTTGAAAGCAAGTAGAACACCTGTTATAACAGCTGAGCCATCTTTAATTGTAGGTGTAACCTTTAGAACGAATTTCTGAATAAGCCATTCAAATAGGACACATAGGAAAACAGATGTTAGAGTTACTACTAAGGCTGGTAGGCCAAAATAATATACTCCTACCAATAGGGCAGGTAAAAGGGCTATAACAACCGTCCACATTATGCTTTTTGTGGTTTGTTTGCTCTGAACGTGCGGTGAACCCGAAACTGTTAATAATGCCATATCTTAAAAATTTGTTTATATACTATTGTCCTATCTCTTATAGTCTAAATAAGACCTTGTGGAACGTATTATTTCTAAATATTTTATCTTATAATTTAATTCAAAATCCTCCTCTTTGCAAAATGAGGTAAAGGAAATAACCTTGTTAAACATCTTAATGAAGTAGAAATAGCTAATGCAAGGCTCATCTCCAATATAGTATTTTGCTAGAAACCAAATAGCTTCTTTTCCATTAATTTTTTCTTTTCCTTGTTTGTCAATAACAAAATCAACAAAAAACTCACTCCAATCAATTGAATGAAAGTTTGCATCAAGATATTCCTCTAAGCCTCCTTCATCCCAACGGATTGGATTAATTTGTATTTTCTCTTCAATAATCTCTTCATCGCTCTCAGAATCTATTTCATCTTCTGAATACTCTTCTGAAAAAGGACAGTATAATGTTATCTCTCCATCTTGACCCTCTTCCAATTGCCAATCATCAGGATAAGAAACCATAAAATCATTTACCTTGTCGATATATAATTCTTTCCCCATTTGTTGTGCAAAAACATACGAGCAACAAAAAACAAAGGCTATGAATAATATTATCTTATTAGGTTTCATTGATTGATTATTTTTGTGTTCTTTTTCTTCTTAGTTCTGAAATATTGTTTTTTGATAGACGAAGCATATCAAGAAGAGGTCTTCCTGCAGGACAGGTATAAAGACAAGTCCCACATTCTATGCAGTCCATTGCAAATGCTTTTTCTGCTTCTTCCCATTGGCGGTTTTCTGCTAGTTGGGCAATAAGAATAGGTTCTAAACCCATTGGGCAAACAGTTATACACTTTCCACAACGCAAACAATTAGTTTCTTCCTTACGAGAAGATTCCTTATTTGACATAACTAAGATTGCAGAAGTGGTTTTTACGGTTGGAGCTGATAGCTCGCTAATTGCTTTGCCCATCATTGGCCCGCCGCTAATAACTTTGCCTGTATCTTCTGGAAGTCCTCCAAAGGCATCAATTATCGATTGCATTGGAGTCCCAACCCTAACTAATAAGTTTTTTCTTTCCTTAACGCTCTTTCCTGTTAGGGTTAGGATGTTCTCAATAAGGGGTTTGTTTTTTTGAACAGCATGATATATAGCCACTGCTGTTCCAATATTATTTACTACACAACCAACTTCGATTGGGAGCTTACCACTTGGCACCTCTTTTTTGGTTAATGCATATATTAATTGCTTTTCTGCTCCTTGAGGATATTTTGTTTGAAGAGGAACAATCTCAATGCCTGTAAAATTCTTAGCCAATTCTCTCATCCTTTTAATAGCTATTGGCTTATTTTCTTCAATTCCAACCAATGCTTTCTCAACACCTAATGCCTTTTTCATTATCTCAATCCCAATTAATGACTCTTCAACGTTTTCAGCCATCAATCTATAGTCAGAGGTTAGGTAAGGCTCACATTCAGCTGCATTAATAATTAAGTATTCAGCTGTTCTGCCCTGAGGAACCATATATTTGATATGAGTAGGGAAGGCAGCCCCGCCTAAACCCACAACACCCATTTCTTTTATCTTTTCAATAATCTCTTTTGAATCAAGCTTAATCTCTCTAATAATATCATTTGAAGTATCAATTCCTTCCATCCACTCATCTTCTTCAACATCAATGAAAACAGCTTGTTTCTTATAGCCCGTGAAGTCGGTTGCAAAATCAATTTTAGATATTATTCCAGTATATGGAGAATGAGTGTTGGCACAAATAAACTGTTCTGCCTTAGCAATCAATTGTCCTGTCTTTACCCTATCGCCTTTTTGAACAATGAGGGTTGCTGGTGCTCCCAAGTGCTGGGAAACAAACACAACTCCTTGTTTTGGCAATGGAAAAACTTCTACTGAACAATCATTTGTTAACTTATTTTCTTCTGGGTGAGCTCCACCCCTACGGAATGTCTTCATTGCTTTGATAGTTTAGTTAATTTATTTGATTTGTTTTAAGCCTCAACACTTGCTTTTTCTTTCTTTGGAGGGAAGTTTATTTCGAGAATAGCTCCTGTTGGACATACCTCAACACATTTACGACAGAGCTTACATTTATTATAATCAATATATGCAAGATTGTTTGTTAGGGTTATTGCATCAAAAGGACATGCCTTTACACAAAGACCACATCCAATACAGCTTACATTACAGTTTTTCTTTGACATCACACCCTTTTCTGTGTTTACACAACTAACAAATACTCTTCTATTCTTTATTCCTTTATTTCTTAACTCAATAATCTTTCTTGGACATTCCTTAACGCAAGCCCCACAAGCAACACATTTCTCTTCATCCACAACTGGTAGAAGGGTAATTAGATCAATATGAATTGCATCGAAAGGACAAACAGCCTCGCAGTTGCCTAAGCCCAAACAAGAATTAGGACAACCACCCTCTGATGCCATATTTAGATGAGCATATAGGCAGTCCTTTACTCCTTCGTACTTAATCTTAGGTGTTGTGTTGATTTTTCCTCCATTACAACGAATTACTGCAATTTGAGGGGTGGCTTCGGCAGCCTCTAGACCCATCAATGAAGCAATCTCTTCCATAACCTTGTTGCCACCAACCGGGCATTTCATTCCTTCAAGAGAATTATTCCTTACAATGGTCTCTGCCATTGACCGACAGCCAGCATAACCACATCCTCCACAGTTAGCTCCAGGAAGCATATCTGTTAGGGTGTCTATTCGCGGGTCTTCAATTACTTTAAATTTTTGGGCAACAAAATAAAGGATTATAGCTGCTAAGGTTGCAGTCAAGACCAAAACCAAAATTGAGAAAATAATAGTTGACATAATATCTTAAACTTTATGTAGATAAAATTACAAGATGCAAAATTACAATAAAATAATATTAATTCCTCTTAAAACTAGTTTAATTTAACATTGACTATGTGTATTAAAATTAAAATACAAGCTTTTATCAGATCTTATTTTACTGATTGATTGTAAAGTAAATAGATAAATTCACTGTATCCATTAATAATATTGCAACGGTCTTAATATATACACAAGACAAGATTATAAATAATAAGAATATCAGACCTCAAATACTTTTTAATAAATCAAGGGTCAGAGGTTGGCACTAAGCTAACTTGTCTTAGTGCAACTCTGAACATATTAAAACACATTAGTTGGGTGTCATCGTTTCACTCTACTAAGGGGGTGTGAAACAGCGAAACAGCATTCATTTTCAATAGATTGCAAAAAATAAGTGAAATAAACGTGAAAAACAGCCAAAAAACTGGAAAAAATCCGTAGAATTAAAAAGCATTTACGAGGTCGAAAAAGTCGATTTAATGAATCAAAGAAAGAAAAAATTAGAACGAAGATCTAGTATAATGAAACAAAGTAATAAATTATTGAAACGAAGATCTAATAATTCAAAACCTTATAAATATCTTTTGATTTTGTTTAATTGGTGGGTATATTCGTTACTGTATTTAGGGAGTATGCCTTGTTGGTCTATTGGGTCTACTCTTACTTGACCAGAGGCATGAAGAATTTGGTTTCCTCCTATATATATGCCTACGTGGGTTATTTGACCCACTGAATTATGGAAAAAACATAGGTCTCCTTTTTCGGCTTCTTCGAGTGTTTTTACCTCTTCGCCTTGGGTTACTTGGTCTTTAGCATCTCTTAGGAGATGAACTCCAATTTGTTTATAGCACATTTGGGTTAGCCCTGAACAATCTAATCCGTAAAGGCTTTTACCTCCCCAAAGATAAGGTGCAGATATATATTTAAGAGCTATTGTGATTAGGGAATGTATATTAGTCTTTGGTTTATTTATATGATGAGGCTCTATGATTTGAAAAAGGATATCACCTACTTGAAACTTTTCTCCTATAACTTGTGAACCTAAATATATTGGATAGATTATCTTTTGCTTATTCTTTTGATTGGTTTGAATAATATGAGTTTGGGCTTGGTTAACTATTTGTTTTGGAGTTTCTGTATAAGCCTTATAGTCTGTTTGACTTATTTCTATGGTTTGCTTTTGATCTACCCAGCCAGAGTATTGATCTTCGAAGTTCTCTATTTGGATTTTGTCTTCAATTTGTTGTAATATCTTAAAGCAGTCGCCAAATATTAACTGGCTTATCATTTCACTTCTTTCGCTGTTTTCTTTCCTAAGAGGGGTTATGGCTATATGGCAGAATCCGTATCGCATTGCTATATATTATTAGTTTCTATTGCGAAAATAATCTTTTCAATTATCTTATCTTCTTCGTTGGTTTGTGGGTTGTATTTAGAGCGTAGGTTGTAGCCAAATAGTTTTCCTAATGATTGGTAGAAGAAAGCCCTGAAGCTACCTCTTAACTCTTTCACTATGGTGTAGGAGTCGCTTCCTGTTTCCCTGTCAACCAATCTTATTAAAACTTTGCCTTGGCTCCTAGAAAGTTTCTTTAGAGTGTTTCCGAACTTAAGATTAATTTCTTCTTCAGCTTGTTTCATTAGGTTCTTTTTTTCTTTCTCTGGCTTGCCCTTCATAGCTAAACTATAGGATTCAAGAAGATGCCCTGCTTGTTTTGCAAAGGGGTAGGTCTTCTTTACATTGCGAATAAGCTTAGCATACTTTGCTTTCTCTGCATCAGTTAAGGCTGCAATATATCCCGAAATAGTTACTTCCTTTAGGTAACTCTTAGGAATAGTGTCGCCATCCATTATGGTTGCAAAGGTTACTATTTTACTTTGTTGGCTAAATCCTATAACTGGAATAGTA
>DUQY01000028.1 GCA_012837565.1 Bacteroidales bacterium
CGTGTCCCCATTTACTCATAAAAGAACCAAATTTGATAAGTTTATTACACATCATATCAGGATTAGGAGTAAGTCCACGCCTAACAGCTTCAATTGTGTAGGAAACAACATTATCCCAATACTCATCATGAAGGGAAACGATTTCAAACTTACAACCATATTTCTTAGCAATAAAAGAGGTTATTTCAATATCCTCCTCTGATGGGCAATCAATATAACCAAGCTCGTCCTCCATCCCTATCTTTATGTAGAATATAGTTGGGTCGTAACCCATCTCTTTTAACTGATGAACCACAACAGAACTATCCACTCCACCCGAAACTAATGCCGCTATTTTCATGATGCAAAGATACTACTAATCTTATTTATCCCTTTCTTTTGTCGTTTAAATTATTTATTTTTGCATTTCATTCTTTATAATATATTCTGATTAATATGGTAAATTTCACACATCTACACGTTCATACTCAGTATTCTATTCTTGACGGTGCTGCAAGCATAAAGGGTCTAATGAAAAAGGCAAAGGAATTTGGTATGGAAGCCTTGGCTATTACCGACCATGGTAATATGTTTGGTGTCTTAGAGTTTTTTGATGTTGCGAAGAAAGAAGGTATTAAGCCATTACTTGGAATAGAAGCTTATGTTGCAAGGAATGATAGGTTTGTGAAAGATCCTGCAAGAATGAGTGGGGATCACCTAATCTTGATTGCTAAAAATTATAAGGGCTATCAAAATCTTATGAAGCTAAGTTCTCTTTCCTATGACCCGAATGCTTTTTACAGGACTGCAAGAATTGATAAGGAACTCCTTTTTCAGTATGCCGAAGGGTTAATTTGCTCAACTGCTTGTTTGGGAGGGGTTATCCCTCAGCATATTCTTTCAAATAATATTCCAGAGGCTGAAAAAATTGCTTTAGAATACAAGAATGTTTTTGGAGAGGATTATTATTTTGAGGTGCAAAACCATGGTCTTGAAGAGCAGGAAATGGTCAATGGTCACCTAATTGAACTTGGAAACAAGCTTGATATTAAAGTTATTGCTACTAATGATGTTCACTATGTAAATGCTGATGATTTTGATGCTCACAAGATTCTGATTTGTTTGAATACAGGAAAGACAATTAGCGATACATCGAAACTAATGTATAGTGGGAATGAGTATTTGAAGAGCCAAGAGGAAATGGAAGACCTATTTAAGCATATTCCTGAGGCTATAACAAACACCCAAGAGATTGTTGATAAGGTAGAATATTATGATCTTCACCGTGAACCACTTCTTCCTATTTTTGAAATACCAGAAAGCTTTGGTCGTCTTGATGATTATAAAGATAAATACCCTCTTGAAACTCTTAAAGGAGAATTATCGGAACAAGAGTTTGATAAAAAAGGTGGTTATGAAAAGATTATTAGAACAAAATTTGAGAATGAATATCTTCATTTCCTAACTTATGAGGGTGTAAAGAAAAGATATGGAGACGATATTTCACAAGAGCTTAGGTCAAGAATTGAATTTGAGCTTTCAACAATTGAAAATATGGGTTTCCCTGGCTATTTTCTAATTGTGCAAGACTTTATTAATTATGCACAAGATGAATTGGATGTTATTGTTGGCCCAGGAAGAGGTTCAGCAGCTGGTTCGGTGGTTGCTTATTGCTTAGGTATAACTGCCATTGACCCTATTAAATATGGACTTCTTTTCGAGAGGTTTTTAAATCCGGATAGAATTTCCTTGCCTGACGTTGACGTGGACTTCGATGATGATGGAAGAGGGAGAGTTATGGAATATGTTCAAGAAAAATATGGTCTTGACCATGTTGCTCAAATAATAACTTTTGGCACCATGGCTGCTAAGAGTGCAATTAGAGATGTTGCAAGAGTTTTAGAGCTACCCCTTAATGAGTCAGATAGATTGGCAAAACTTGTTCCTGAAAAACCAGGCACTACACTTGAACAGGCCTATAAAGAAGTGCCAGAACTAAAACATGCTCTTGAGAATGGGTCTAATTTAGTTAAAGAAACTCTTAAATTTGCTAAGCAGTTGGAAGGGTCTGTTAGAAATACAGGAACCCATGCTTGTGGAGTAATTATTGGACCTGATGATTTATCAAAATATGTTCCCCTATCCTTGGCTAAGGATTCTAATATGATGGTTACCCAGTTTGAAGGGAAAACTATTGAATCGGTAGGGATGATTAAGATGGACTTCTTGGGGCTGAAAACTCTTTCAATCATTAAGGATGCATGTGCTAATATTCAAAAGAGTCACAAGATACATATTGACCCAAGGACTATTCCATTAGACGATAAACTAACATTTGAACTTTTTCAAAGGGGAGATTCCATTGGAACTTTCCAATTTGAAAGCGAAGGTATGCGTCAGCACATGCAAAACTTAAAACCAGATAGGTTTGAGGACTTAATTGCAATGAATGCCTTATATCGCCCAGGTCCTATGCAGTATATCCCTAATTATATTGCTCGTAAGAATAAGAGAGAGGCAGTTGTGTATGACCTTCCTGAGATAACAGAAAAATACTTAGGAGAAACCTATGGAATTACTGTTTATCAAGAACAGGTGATGCAGCTTTCACAGGCTATTGCTGGCTTCACAAAAGGAGAAGCTGACCTTCTTCGTAAGGCTATGGGTAAAAAACAAATAGCTGTTATGAATGAATTGAAAGAGAAATTCATTGAAGGAAGTAAGAAAAAGGGATTAGATCTTGTTTTGGTTGAGAAGATATGGGTGGACTGGGAGAAATTTGCTGAATATGCTTTTAATAAATCGCATTCTACTTGCTATGCTTATATTGCTTATCAGACCGCATGGCTTAAGGCTCACTATACAGCAGAGTATATGGCATCTGTTCTTACTCATAACCTAAACGATATTAAGAAAATAACCTATTATATAGAAGAGACTCAAAGGCAGAAAACCCCAGTCTTAGGACCTGATGTTAATGAATCGGACCTTAACTTCACTGTAAACAAAAAAGGAGAGATTCGTTTTGGTTTAGCAGCTGTTAAGAGTGTTGGGGAGAAGGCTGCAAATGAAATAATGACTGAAAGAGAAGCAAACGGTCCTTTTACAAGCCCTTTTGACTTTATTGAGAGGGTGGATTTGAAAACCATAAACAAACGCTGCATTGAGGCTTTAATAAGCTCTGGCGCTTTTGACTCTTTTAGTAATATTCATAGGGCACAGTATTTCCAAAAATTCAAAACATCTAATAATAACGAAGAGACCTTTATTGAAAGGTTAATTAAGTACGGTAATAGATATAGGGATAAGGAAAACTCTTCACAGGTTTCAATGTTTGGAGGAGAAGAAAGTGGTGAAATATATGAACCAGAAATTCCAAATTGTGAGCCCTGGACAACTATTGAGCAACTAAAAAACGAGAAAGAATCAATCGGCTTCTATCTCTCTGGGCATCCACTAGACAAATACGCACTAGAGAAAAGACTATTTGCAAATACCGAGCTTGATGAGCTATCTGAAGACTTATCGCCTTTTGAGGATAAGACTCTTTATATGATTGGATCCCTAAATAGTTGTGAAAGAAAACAAACTAAGACAGGAAAACCTTTTGCAAAGTTTATATTTGAAGACCAATCATCTAGTAGGGAAATTGCCCTATTTGGAAAAGACTATATCAACCTCAATAATTATTTGATAGAAGGCTTATTTGTTTTAATTAAGGCAACGGTTAGGAAAAAGGGTTGGGGAGATGAAGCAACAAAGAATAACCTAGAATTTAAGATTCTTCAAATAGAGGACTTAGATGAGGTATTAGATAAGTTTGGAAAAGGCATAAAACTTATTATTCCAATAGAAAACATTACACCAGCATTTGTTGAAAGGATAACAAAGACTGCAAAGAAATCGAAAGGTAAGTCAAACCTAGCTTTCTATGTTAAAGATGTTTCAGAAGATCTTGAAGTGACATTGAAGGCAAGGAAGCACTCAATATCAATTCATAAATTTGTAGAAGAAATTAAAGATATGATTGATGATAAGACCATCTATTCATACGAGGTTGATAAGGTTAGCATTTAGACAAAGGTATTAAAGAAATAGGAATATAGATAATGGATCAGTTTATTGACTTTAAGATAATTAAATCTCTCGCCTTAGAAACTGGCTTTCAAGACTGTGCCGCTGTAAATGCAAAAGAATTTGATATTTCCTTCCTATTGGAATGGATAAATAAAGGTTATAATGCTGAAATGCAATACCTATTGAACAACCTAGACAAAAGGAAAAACCCCTCCCTCCTACTCGATAATGGTAAATCAATAATTAGTTTTATTGTTTCATATAATACGCAAGAGTTTGCAGACATGAAACTTAACAACGGAAGTGAATCAAATAATAACCTCAAATTTGCAGCTTATAGTCACTTCGAAGACTATCATAAAGTGATAAAACAAGCTCTTTATAAGATAATAGCCTGCATACAAGAAGACTATCCAGATTTTAAGGCTATTGCTTTTGTTGATTCATCCCCTTTTTCAGAGAAAATGATAGCAAAAGAGGCTGGCTTAGGCTTTATTGGAAAGAACTCTTTACTAATCAACAAGAAATATGGTAGCCAAATACTCCTTGGAGAAATCATAACAAACTATTCTACAGACTATAATACTGAATTTATTGAAGATTTATGTAAGGATTGTAGCCTTTGTATTGAGGCTTGCCCTAATAAGGCAATAAATAATGATAAGACATTAAATGCTAATCTATGCTCAAGTTATCAGAATATGATAAACAAAGGAGAGATTGAAGAATCAATTAGATTAGATGGTTATATATATGGCTGTGATATATGTTTGAAGGCTTGTCCTTTTAATAATAAACCCAAGGTACTTAATTCTAAAATACTAGGCTTAAACACTAGTATGCAGGAACTTATTATAGGAATAAATAATAACTATATTGATAAATCCTTATTTAATAAGGCAAAGAAAAAAGGAGCTATTGAAAACATTAAGTTCCAAAAGCTCCTTTCAAATATTGAAAAAGCAAAGCAAGAAATTACTAGAAAGTAATGATATAAGGAAGTCTTGCTTGAACTCCTTTCATATCGGATATATCTTTTAGTTGTAAGAATAATGAATAAGGTTGTCCTAGTTCTTTTGTAAACAATTTCAATTCAACATCACTACCTATTGCTTCAAATATTTGCTCTGTTAAGCCTTTGGTTTTTGGTAATGCAATAATTGAATAATCTTTAAGTTTAGCTTCATTTGATGCTATTTCAATTGCCTTGTATAAGCCACCAAACTCATCAACTAAACCAATTTCTTTTGCATCTTTTCCAACCCAAACTCTTCCCTTTGCAATACTGTCAACATAAGTATCGGTTAAGTTTCTTCCTGTTGCAACTCTATGAACAAAGTTTTTATAGAACGCATCAATACTTCTTTGCATAACCATTTTAGTGTCATACGACATTGGTGAAACTCCTGTAATAAATACTGAATTCTTATGTGTTTGAACTGTGTCAAAGCCTATTCCAAGACTTTTCTTTAATGCTCTTCCGAAGTTAGGCACTACACCAAAGACCCCTATTGAACCTGTTAGGGTTGTAGGATTTGCTACAATCTTTGTTGCTCCACAAGCCATTTCATAACCTGCTGAGGCTGCCATATCTCCCATTGATACTATAACTGGCTTAACTTTCTTAGCTGCAAATATCTCATTTGTCATTTGTTCAGAAGCAATTGCATCTCCTCCTCCTGAGTTTACTCTTAGCACAATAGCCTTAACTCTTTTGTTTTTTACTGCCTTTCTTATTTCATTAACAATTGTTTCGCTACCAATTGATAAATCACCTCCCTTGCCTTGTCCAACATCTCCATAAGCATAAATAACAGCAATTTGATCCTTAGATTTGCTAGGCAATATATCAGTAATTGAACTCCTATATCTATTATATTTTACCCAGTTAACCTTTTCCTTTTTCATATCCTTCTTTATTTTATCTTCTAGGTCAGTTCTAAAGGTTAAATTATCAACATATTTATTCTTTAAAGCATCCTCTGCCATAAAGGCTTCAAGGTTGGATACGTTATTATTTAATGTATTAATATCAATCTTTCTTGCAGTAGCAATATTGTTGCCAATATAATCCCAAATAGAACCAAGATATGCCTTAACCTGAGTTCTATTAGCCTCCGACATCTTATTGCTAATAAACATTTCTCCTGCACTCTTATAATCGTTATTTGCAGGGCGAAGAAGTTCTACATCGATATTAAACTTATCTAACATATCCTTAAGGAACATTATTTGTCCTCCAAGACCTGTTAATTGAACATGTCCTACTGGGTTAAGTGAAATTTCATCAGCCACTGTTGCAAGATAATAAGAGTTTTGTGTATAGGTGTCGCTAAATGCATAAATCTTTTTCTTCGATGTCTTAAAGTCTAGTAGAGCTTCTCTCATCTCCTCGACTGTTGCCCAACCATTTACTTGTAAAAAAGATAAATCTAACATTATCGCCTTTACTTTATCATCTGTTTTAGCCTTTCTGATAACTGAAATAAACTCAGTTAATCCAATTGATGTACTAGAACTAATATCGGATGAAGCCATTGAAAATAGGGCTGTGAAATCATTAATTTCTCTATCGTAAATAGGCTTATCCAACGTAATAACTAGCACAGAGTCATCCTTTATTTCAGGCGCTGCACTTGTTGAAGAAGCAATCATCGATGTGCCTATAATAAAGAAAATTAGAACCAATAATATGGTTGACAGGAATACTCCTAAACAAGAAGCAAACATAAATTTAAAAAACTGCTTCATAATTTTAATGTAATTTAATTATTATTTATTTGATTTATTCTTCTAA
>DUQY01000029.1 GCA_012837565.1 Bacteroidales bacterium
AATACTATGTTTGTTTTTTCTTTCCTTTTTTCAGATTTATAAGTCTTCGTTTCAAGAAATTCTTTCTTCGTTTCAGCAAATTCTTTCTTCGTTTCATTTCTCTGTTTCTTCGTTTCGCTAAAACACCTTACGGATTTAATAATTAATCAATCAATCTGCTAATTAAATAAGGTCGTGTTAAGGAAATTTCTTAAATTTGCACATTAATTTATTAGTTATGTTATTAATTTGTGATAGTGGATCAACAAAGGCCGATTGGTGTTTGGTTGATAAAGATAATAAAAGGACTTTTTTTGCTACCTGTGGAATGAATCCCTACAATATAAGTCTTGAGGCTATATCGCAGGAGATTGAATCTGTTCTTATGTCTAGCATAAATCCTAAGGATGTACATCAGCTAAAGTTTTATGGTGCAGGATGTAGTGCAGAGGTAAAGAAAAAAGAACTTAAAGACCTTTTCTCTACCTATTTTACTAATGCAAAAATTTATATAGACCACGATTTGCTTGGAGCAGCAAGGGCCTTATGTGGAAAAGAAAAAGGGCTTTGTGCTATTTTAGGCACAGGTTCCAATTCATGCCTCTACGATGGAGAGGATATAAGAGAAAACGTTCCAGCTTTAGGTTATGTGCTTTGTGATGAGGGTGCAGGAACTAATATTGGTAAGCTTATTCTTCGCAACTATCTTCGTCATCTTCTTCCAAAAGACTTAGAGAAAGAATTTGCAACGCTTTACCCTGGCCAGGAATCAGATTTCCTTAATAGACTATATAAAGGTAGTGTTCCAAACTATTTTTTAGCATCTTTTGCCAAATTTGTAACAGATAGAAAAGATAATGAATATTGTCGCAACTTAATTAAGGAATGCTTTGTTTCCTTTTTCGAAAATCAAGTAGTTTTATATTCAGATTATACTAGTTATAAAATCAATGTTGTTGGTAGTGTTGGTTTTATATGTAAGGATATTTTCAAAGAAGTAGCCTTAAACTATGGTCAAGAGGTAGGTAAATTCATCAAAGCTCCTCTTGTTGATTTAGTGGATTTCCACTTTTATTTAGACTAAATGCGTCATAATCGATAAAAAAATTGTATTTTCGCATTTAGTTTGTACATAAATTGTACTTAGTTTTTAATTCAAATTTAGATTATTATAATGAATAAAATTGATGTTTTACTTGGATTACAATGGGGTGATGAAGGTAAGGGGAAGATTGTTGATGTTTTAACACCTCAATATGATATAATAGCTCGATTTCAAGGCGGTCCAAATGCTGGACATACACTAGAGTTCCAAGGCACCAAACACGTATTAAATATTATTCCTTCAGGGATATTTCACTCAGAGAAACAAAATGTTATTGGAAACGGAGTATTAATTGAACCTCTAATTTTCCAAAGAGAGATAAGAGACTTGAAGGCTAGAGATGTTAACCCTAACCAAAACCTATTTGTTTCCAAAAAAGCTCATCTAATTACTCCGTCACATAGGATGTTAGATATGGCTAACGAACAAGCAAAAGGACAACAGAAAATTGGATCAACTCTTAAAGGAATTGGGCCAACTTATTCAGATAAAATTGCAAGAATAGGGCTAAGAGTAGGAGATATTCTTAAAAAAGAATGGTTAGATAAGTACAATAGCTTAAAGGAAGATCATCTAAGATTATTAAAATCCTTAGGGCATGATTTCAAATCTTTCGAAATTGATAAACTACCTTTCCAAGAATATGAAACAAGATGGTTGGAATCGTTAGAAACACTTAAAACATTTACGTTTATCGATAGCGAATACTTCCTTAACGATGCATTAAAGCAAGGAAAAAAGATATTAGCAGAAGGAGCTCAGGGATCAATGCTTGATATTGATTTTGGGTCTTATCCTTTTGTAACTTCTTCAAACACAATAACAGCAGGCGTATGCTCAGGCTTAGGAATAGCTCCTTCAAATATTGGAAGAGTTTATGGCTTATGTAAGGCATATTGCACAAGAGTAGGTAGTGGTCCTTTTCCAACTGAGTTATTTGACGAAACAGGAGATAGACTTAGACAAGCTGGAAGAGAGTTTGGTTCAACAACAGGACGTCCTCGTAGATGTGGATGGATTGATATTCCTGCGCTAAATTATGCTTGCATGCTTAATGGAGTTACCGACTTAGTAGTAACTAAGGTTGATGTGATGAACGACTTCGATACAATTAAAATGTGTGTTAAATATAAGATTGAAGGAGAAGAAACTCTTCAAATACCTTACGACTTAGGTGATAAAATAGAACCAGTACTACAAAACTACCAAGGATGGAATAGTAACCTTCAAGGGATTAAAACGTATAATGAATTACCGTTGGATCTAAAGGACTATATTAAGGCAATAGAAGATATAACAGGAGTTAAGGTTGCAATTGTTTCAACAAGTCCTGATAGAGAAGATACAATATTTAAAATATAAATATAATCTATAATAAATTATGAGAAAATTTTTGTTGGCAATAGCTTTATTCGCTTGTGTATTATCGGCCCAAGGTCAGAAATTAAGACTTTCAGATATTCCTCAAGAAGTAAGAATGGGTCTGGAAAACACTTATACTGATTACAAATTACTTGGCTGGTTTTTCGAAACAGGACAATACGTTGCAGAAATAGATATTGATAATAGAACAGGTAGGGTTTTCCTTACAGCTAATGGTAATTGGCAGTTCACTATCTTTAATGTTCCAGAACAAGAACTACCTACTTTGGTTGCAAATTATTTTATCAACAATTACCCAGGTTATAGAATAAAGAAATCGGAATATGTGGAAGACTATGGTGGCGATAACTATTATAGACTCGTTATTTCGATGAAAGGTATAGGTCAGACAGAATATGAGATGATTTATGACACAAGAGGAAAGCTTATAAAGACAAATGCACCTGACCCTGGTTATGTTAAAAAAGATTATATTGCAAGATTAAACCCGGAAGATATTGAACGTCAACAAAAGAAAATGGCTGACAGAACAGCTCTTCCAGGAACAGGACTTCAAATTGGTGACGAGAACTATGTTGCAGCAAATAAAGACCCAGAGGGTAGTGGTAAAAGAGGAAGAAAGGTTGATATTGAAACGCCAGAGGCTCTAAATACTCCAAAGATTCCTGAATCAGTAACCAAAGCTTTTGAAAAGAAATACCCAAGAATAGAGGTTGATGAGTGGAATATGGAAGATACTTGCTATAATGCAAACTTCAAAAATCGTCAAAATAATAATCTTCAAGCATTATTTATGCCTGATGGTTCAATAGTTACTGTTACAACCGATGTTCAGAAAGCTCGTTATCCTCGTTTGATTATGAAAGACCTTGATGAGCGTTATCCAAATGCTAAGGTTTCAATTGTTCGTAAGGTTGAATACGACATAAAGTATAGAAGAACTGTTACAGATAGAAAACTTGATCAATACTTTTACGTAGAACTAACTGAAAAGATAAGAGGAAGAAAAGACGTTAAAACTATAAAACTTCTTTATGATAAATCATTCAAATACCAAGGCCTAGCAGGAACTGGTGATGATTACGAATACGAAGATTAATAAATCAAAATGAAAATAAAGATCATATTTATATTTCTTTGTTTTATAACCTTTACCCCAAATTTATTTAGCCAAAAGAAGATAAACTATAAAGCTAATTGGAGCGAAACTCGACCCTCTTACCCTGATGAAATAATTATGGTGGAGAAGGTCGAGTTTGAGCATGAAGGGATGAAGATGTATTGTGATTCAGCTGTTTTCAATGAAAAAGGAAATCACTTTAATGCTTTTGGCAACATACACATTGTTCAGCACGACAGCCTGCATATTTGGGGAGATGAACTCTATTATGAGGGAATAAGCAAGATTGCCGAGATGTATGGAGAGAAAGTAATAATGAAAGATAATAATATAACTCTCAATACAACTTACCTAATCTTAGAAAGAGTTCCAAACACAGTAAGCTATACCCAGTGGGCTGATATTTACGATAATCAGTCAACCCTTAGAAGCAAACAAGCTACATATTATATGTCAGATAAGGAGATAAGATTTGCTAAGGATGTTGAAATAAAATCCGAAAAGACTAATATCTTCTCCGACACCATGACCTATAATACTAATTCAGACATAGCAACCTTTTATGGCCCAACCAATATAATAACTAGCGACAGCACTTTTATCTACACCGAACTAGGTTGGTATAGCACAAAAACTGAAGAATCCCAATCCTATTTGCAATCTCAAATGATAAATAAAGAAAGATTGCTTCAAGCAGATACCTTATTATATAATCCTAATACAAAAATAGGAGAGGGCTTGTCAAATGTTTTCCTAGAAGACACCCTTCAAAGAATAATACTTACAGGACAGAGAGCATATATTAATAATGTAGATTCCAATTCATATACTTTTCTAACCCAAATGCCACTACTTCGTCAGATTAATGAAAATGACACATTATATCTTCACGCCGACACACTTTGGGTCAATCATGACACAGCAATGAATGTTAAAGAAATCTTTGCCTATAAGGATGCAAAGTTTTTCAGAACAGATATTCAAGGAGCAGCTGACTCAATGATGTTTGAGATGTGCGATTCGTTATTAACAATGCTTGGCAGACCAATATTATGGTCAGAAGAAAGCCAAATAACAGCTGATAGTATTATTATGAACATAGGAAAGGAATCAATATATAGCGTTGAAATGTTTCCCAAGGCTTTTGTAATTCAAGATGCCGATTCGTTATCAGAGACAAGATATAATCAAATATATGGTAAAAGAATGAAAGGCTTTTTCGATAAAAACAATCTCTATCTTGTAGATGTGTATGGAAATGCTCAATCTGTTTACTATATATGGGAAGAAAATAAAGACAAACCCGATGAGCTATTGGGTATAAATGTAGGCAAAGGTTCGGATATGAAAATCTATATATCGAAGAAGAAAATAGATAGAATAACAACCCTAACAGACCCAGTTTTTTTTACAGATGATGAAGAAAAGCTAACCAATGAAGAAAAAGAACTTAAAGGCTTTGAGTGGAGAATAAAGGAAAGACCACTTAACCCAATGGATGTTTTCATTAAAAGATGACAATCTGTCACCGAAATTGTTAAAGGTATAGAAATTGAAAAGAAAGGATGAGAATGAAAAAAAAGAACAAAATGAACAAAGAAGAAGTTGAAAGCTTAGACATAGAGAAAGAATTAATTGAAGATATCGAATCCCAACCAGTTGAAGAGGAAACAGAAATAGATAAATTTGAAGAAATGAGTAGGAAATTAGAAGAGATGAACGATAAGTTTCTAAGGTTGTATTCTGAATTTGAAAACTATAGGAAAAGAACAGCAAAGGAAAAAATGGAAATGATTAAGTTTGCTTCAGAAGATGCAATTAAAGACCTTCTTCCAGTTGTTGACGATTATGAAAGGGCTCTTGAAGACCTTAACAATCAAGAAAATGCTCCAGAAACAGTAAAAGAAGGAATACAATTAATCTATAATAAGTTTATTAGTTTCCTAACACAAAAAGGAGTAAAAGAGATTGTAGCAAAAGGGGAGATGTTTGACGAAAACCTTCACGAAGCAATATCTCAATTCCCAGCACAAGAAGAAAATCAAAAAGGTAGTGTAGTTGATGTTGTCCTAAAAGGATACACAATGTACGATAAAGTTATAAGATATTCGAAAGTAGTAGTAGCGATATAAAAATAAATAATGGCGACAAAGAGAGATTATTACGAGGTATTAGGTGTTAGCAAATCGGCTACCGAAGAGGAATTGAAGAAATCATACCGAAAACTAGCATTAAAATATCATCCAGACAGAAACCCTGATGATAAAGAATCAGAGGAGAAGTTTAAGGAAGCAGCAGAAGCCTACGAGGTATTATCTAATAAAGATAAGAAACAAAAGTATGACCAGTTCGGACATGCAGGAGTAGATGGACAAGGCTTCGGAGGAGGCGGACAAAACATGAATATGGATGATATTTTCAGCATGTTTGGAGATATATTTGGTGGTTTTGGTGGAGGCGGATTCAGTGGTGGCTTTGGTGGACAACGCTCAAGAGGAGGTAGGAGAGTTAATAAAGGAAGCTCTCTAAGAATAAAAGTAAAGCTATCACTCGAAGACATTGAAAAAGGAGTAGAAAAGAAAATCAAGGTTAATAAATACGTAACCTGCAAAACCTGTCATGGCTCTGGAGCAAAGGAAGGCTCAGATTCAACAACCTGTACACAATGTAGCGGTTCAGGTTATATTACCCAAGTTCAAAGAACAATACTTGGCAATATGCAAACCCAAGCCGTATGTCCAACATGCGGTGGAGAAGGAAAGATAATTAAAGAAAAATGCACCTCATGCCATGGAGACGGAATTGTTAAGCAAGAAGAAGTAATAACAATTAATATTCCAGCAGGAGTAGCCGATGGTATGCAAATATCATTCTCAGGACTTGGCAACGCAGGAGCAAGAAATGGAGTAAATGGCGACCTAATAGTTTCTGTTGAAGAACTTCCACACGAAGATTTTGAAAGAGACGGCAATAACGTATGCCATCAAACCTATATAACAGTTTCTGATGCAATCTTAGGAACAACAATAGAGGTTCCAACCTTAGGAGGTAAAGCTAAGTTCAAAATAGAACAAGGTATGACTTCAGGGAAGGTTTATCGTTTAAGAGGAAAAGGACTTCCAGATGTTAATGGCTATGGAAGAGGAGATATATTAGTAAGAGTAGATGTTTGGATACCGAAATCATATTCAAAGGAAGAAAAGAAAATGCTTGAAACCCTTCAGAAATCAAAGAATTTCGAGCCAAACCCTTCAGCAAAAGAAAAGAGTTTCTTCGAGAAAATGAAAAACATGTTTAACTAAAAAAATAACATTCTAAACTTAAAAATAACGCTCACCTTAATAAGTGAGCGTTTTTTTTGTACCCATCCCATCAACTCTTAGATTTACCAGAATGAATCAAAGAAAGAATTTACTGAATCAAAGGAATAAAATATTAAAACGCTGTAATAAATTACTGAATCTTCGTTTCAATACCCAAAAGATGCACATCATTCATAGCAAATGATGTGCATCTTTCGT
>DUQY01000030.1 GCA_012837565.1 Bacteroidales bacterium
TATGATTTAATGACAATCTTATTATCGTAAATATCTCTTATCTTAAATGTAATATCATAGCTTTGTTGTGAAAACAAATTTATAGGTAGAAATGCTAAGAGTAGGAGTGTGAGTTTGAAAACAATTTTTCTATTAATAATCTTAAAATTTGATTTTTCCTTCATCGTAGAGTTTTATATAGTTTTCAATATTATCAGCAGGTATTTTCTTTCCTATTATCCTATTATCCTTATCAAGAATAAATACAACAGGAGTTGATTCAATATCAAAATACTCATGCCAATCATAGTTTGCAACAAGACCATTAACATTAAGCCAATCAAGTTTCAATTTTACAATCTTTTCTTTCCACTGCTTAAGATCAAGTCCTGAATGTATAGCCATAACTTCAACATCAAAGGTTTCTTTGTCTTTCTTATAGTAATTGTAAATTTTAGGTATTTCAGTTGCGCAGTGGCCGCAGTCATAAGACCAAAAGATTAGTATCTTATATTTAGCTGTTAAGCTATAAAGATTATGAATTACATCATTTGTATCGGGACAAGCTAAGTCTGGAACAGTTTTCATAAGCATTCCATTCTCCCATTTCCTAGCCCTTGCAACCTCTTTATCAATCGCAGAAGGTGGCATCCAGGTTGCATCTCCTGAGGCATAATATTTATTAATCATTTTAATATAAATCTCATCATGACCCATATAAGGGCTCTTCAGATATCTCTCCGTAATATCATGTACTAAAAACTTAAACATACTCTTTGTTCCTCTTGACTTTTCAATCCAATGAACAGCAAGGCTAAATATACTATCCTTTGTTTGGTATTTCATAAGCTCATCCCAATAATAATTATAAGTCTTAAAGAAAACAGCCTCAGGAGTTCTTAACATTCCATCGTGTTGCAAATCTATATTATCGAAATAATGATGAATATAATAATCAAATCTTTCATTTTGCATAGCAGCAGAATCCACTGTATTATCTTCCTTATATATTGTTTTAGGTTCAGGAATTATAATGTTTTTTGTTGCAGTTAAAACTTTAGTAAGTAGATGGTCTGGGTTATCTTTAATAAAATTTTCCTTAATAGAATCATTACTTTTTCTAATACTTTCCATCCTTTTATTAAATTCCTCTTCTGCAATCTTTCCTTTTAGATTATTAATCTTATTAGCCTCTTCTCCAAAATAAGAAGTACCTCTCAAGTATTCAAAATACTTTTCATTATCCTTAGATTTCTTAACTTTCATATTCTTCACCCAATCACTTTCCTTAGTAATTAAGCTAAAGAACTTATCCTTATCAACAAGAAATTCGCAGTACTTACCGCTTGAATTGGAAAAGAAATATATACCTGGGTCTAATGCTTTTGTCTTATTCTCAAAAACGAATTTACCTTTCTTATTATACGCAGTATCTAAAGCATAGGTGTTTTTCAAATAATAATGACCAAGATACATTACGGAGTCTTTATTTCCTTCAATTTCAATATTAACAGAGTATTGAGCCTTGGAATTAAGGCTTACAAGGATGAGAAGAATGGTTATTGAGATAAAAAAATACCTTTTCATAGAGTTTAAATTCTTAATTAATCAACAAAGTTACAAATCTTAATACAATAAATAAAGTCAAAAAGTAAGTGTTTCTTGTTTTCTTTAATAAAGAATAACTATTTTTGCACTAGTAATATTACATTTTATGAA
>DUQY01000031.1 GCA_012837565.1 Bacteroidales bacterium
ATATACAATCATCAAAGAATATTTCTAAACAATATATTAATCAAAATGTATTTGTACATTTGCCAGCAAATTGAGTTTAAAATGAATAAATATCGGATTACTTATCGTTTTACCGCTTGCCATAGCAAGTTATCGACTTTGTCGCTTTGCATAGCAAAGAAATCCTAATAATAAAGAAGTGCGGGAGTGCAAATCCCGCACGACGGAAAATCTTGTCTTTATTGATGATAATAATAGTAAATTCTTATTTGGTTTATTTGATGCTGCAATAAACTTTGTTGCATCTGCTGTAGATTTTGTTTCAAGTAAATGGAAAGGTATCCTAGGAGGTGCTGTAGGTATTACAGGATGTGATTATGCAGCGATACATATGTCTGGGGGTTTATTCGGTATGGGACCTGCTGGATGGGCTGCTGGAGGGATAATAGTTGGCGGCAGTTCCGCAGTTGGAGGTTTAATTGGCTGGGTAATACCTTGGTAATCGCATAAATAAATTATGCATTATGTCTGGTCCTAAATAAGTGTTAAAGTTTTTTATTCTTATTTTCTTGGACAAAGTTAATAAAAAGAATCTCATAAACCCTTAGAAGTTTTGAGATTCTTTTATTTTTATCTTCTAATCTCTACTTCTTCTTGTCTATGCATTTGTTCTAGTGTTTTCATATAGCAGGAGTAATGAGGTCTTTTAGTATTATATATTTCTATTGATTCTTTGACTAATGTTTTTAGATTTGATTAATCAATAAAATAATCATTAAATTATTTCGTTGGACCTCCAATATTTCGTATATTTGCATAATAGAAACAATGGGATTAAGTCCTTGAGATTTCCTATTGCAAATTACACTTAAATTTCTTTAAAATAAAATGATGCACATCTTTCACCCCGAATGATGTGCATCATTTGGTATGAAAGATGTACATCTTTCGGGTATTGAAACAGCATTTCAGTAAATTATTACAGCGTATTAATTTTTTATTCCTTTGATTCACGAAATTCTTTTAGTGATTCAGTAGATTATTATGCTGTTTCAATTTCCTTTCTCTTTGTTTTGCGATTCTGTCTAAATAATAGGGGACGGGATTTTTGTAAAATGCTCATTTTCTTTAATATTATTTGCAAATATAGATAAATAATTATACCTTTGCATCCTCTTTTTGAAAAAGGTGTTGCTTACTCAGCCATTATTTTTTTTAAAAGAATAAGTTTATTGTTTAACCCGATTTAGTAAGAAATCACATTTAGAAATCATTTTTAGAATGAGAGAATTAAAAGACATTATGCCTCTAGAGGACTTTGATTGGTCATCAATTGGTAAGAAAAAAAATGTGTATAGTAAAGATGAGCAAGAAACATTAACTGAGGCTTACGCTAACACATTTAGTCAATTAGCTGAACAACAAGTTGTAGAAGGTGTAATTGTTGCAAAAACCGACCGTGAGGTAGTTATTAACATTGGCTTTAAGTCAGATGGTATTATCCCTATTTCTGAAATTAGATATAATCCAGACTTTAAGGTTGGTGATACAATTGAAGTTTATGTTGAAAGCCAAGAAGATGCTGGTGGTCAACTAGTACTTTCACACAAAAAAGCATTAATATTAAGATCTTGGGATAGAGTTAACAATGCGTTTGACACTCAAGAAATTATTAATGGTTACGTTAAGAGTAGAACAAAAGGTGGTTTAATTGTTGATATCTATGGAATTGAAGCTTTCCTTCCTGGAAGTCAAATTGATGTTAAGCCTATCCGTGACTACGATATTTATGTTGATAAAATAATGGAATTCAAGGTTGTTAAGATTAACCATGAATACAAAAACGTTGTTGTATCGCATAAAGCACTTATTGAAGATGAGATTGAATCTCAAAAAGCTGAAATTATTGCAAGCCTAGAAAAAGGACAAGTTCTTGAAGGTATTGTTAAGAATATCACTTCTTACGGTGTATTTATTGACCTTGGTGGTGTTGATGGTCTTATCCATATCACTGACCTATCATGGGGAAGAATCAATCACCCAGAAGAAATTGTTGAATTAGATCAAAAGATAAATGTTGTTATCCTTGACTTCGACGAATCTAAAAAACGTATTGCATTAGGACTTAAACAACTTACTCCTCATCCATGGGATGCATTGAGTGAAGAGTTGAAAGTTGGTGATAAGGTTAAGGGAAAAGTTGTTGTTATAGCAGACTATGGTGCTTTTGTTGAAATAGTTCCTGGTGTTGAGGGTCTTATCCACGTTACTGAAATGTCATGGAGCCAACACTTAAGAACTGCTCATGATTTCTTAAAAATTGGTGATGAATTAGAAGCAGTTATTCTAACTCTTGACCGTGAAGAAAGAAAAATGTCATTAGGTATCAAACAACTTATTCCAGATCCTTGGACTGATATCGTTAACAAATACCCTGTTGCTAGCAAACACGAAGCTGTTGTTAGAAACTTTACAAACTTTGGTATATTTGTTGAGCTTGAAGAAGGAGTTGATGGTTTAATACATATCTCTGACCTTTCTTGGAGCAAGAAAATCAAACACCCAGCAGAATTTACTAAGGTAGGTGAGAAAATCCAAGTAGTTGTTCTTGAAGTTGATGTTGATAGCCGCCGTTTGAGCTTAGGACATAAACAACTTGAAGAAAACCCATGGGATGTTTTTGAAACTATCTTCACTATAAACTCTATTCATAAAGGAACAATTATGAATACAAGTGATAAAGGTGGTGCAACCGTTTCTCTTCCTTACGGAGTTGAAGCTTTCTGCCCAAAATCACAACTAGCTAAAGAAGACAAATCAAATGCAAATGTTGATGAGCAATTAGATTTCAAGGTAATTGAATTCTCTAAAGACAACAAGAAAATAGTTGTATCTCACTCAAAAACATGGCAACCAGACGAACCAAAAGAGGATAGAAAATCTTCAACAGAAGAAAAAACTATGAAGAAACTAAATGAAAATTTAGAGAAAACTACTCTTGGTGATCTAGATGTTTTAGCTAACCTAAAAGAAGAAATGACAAAGAACGAACAAGAATAAATTCAATGTTTTTCATACTAAAACGCCTAAACTGTAAAGTTTAGGCGTTTTTTATTTGAATGAACTTATAATTAATGTAACTTTGCATTCGTTCATTATATGTAATATTGATTTTCAAACATTAAAAAAGGATAATTTATGAAGCGTTTATATTTTTTATTATTAATAGCATTATTGCCAATAATATCTTTTTCTCAAGGTATTAACGCAATCTATTCTTTCACAACTTATAATGTTCCAAATCAAAAGCCTTATGTGGAAATTAATACGTCAATCGATGGAAGTAGTCTTACATACGTTGAAGACAAAGGACTTGTTGAGCTTACCATTATTATAAAACAAGATTCAACAATTAAATATGTTGAGAAAAGAGTTATAAAAATAAGCAAAGCACAGTCTAATTCTTCTGTTTTAGATATTCAAAGAATAGTATTGGAAAATGGTAGATACAAAGCTCATTTTGAGATAAAGGATAAAAATGATCAAAAGCCAGCCCTTAGTATTGAAGATGCATTTGAGGTTAATTATCCTAAGAACCAGATAGCTGTTTCAGGAGTTCAAATAATTGATTCTTACGAGAAAACAAAGACTCAAAACATTCGTTCAAAGAATGGTTATGACTTAAGCCCTTATCTTTTCGATGCTGTTCCAGAAACGAAGAATCAAATTACCTATTATGCTGAGATATACAACGCCGATAAGCAGTTTGGTTTAGATAATTACTATGTTGTTTCAGTTGTTTTGGAAGACATTAAAACAGGAAAGAAATACAATGAAATTCAAAAGCTAAGAAGAGAAAAAGCTAAGGAAGTAACAATAGAGATGGGTAATCTTGATATTGAAACCCTACCTCAGGGTGGTTATTTCTTAGTTATTGAGGCAAGAGATGGCAACAATATCCTTTATGCATATAGCAAAACAGGTTTTTATAGGTATTCTAAAATAGCAGAAGAAAATCTTGAGGCAATACCTCCGGATGCTTTTGTTAACAATATTGCAGAAACAGAGATTGATGAGTACTTGTATGCAGTAACTGCTATTGCGAGTGAGGCTCAAAAAGCTCATATAAGAAATTCAGTTATCAAATCTACACTCGAACAGAAGAGGTATTTCCTATATGTTTTCTTTAGGAGTCTTAATCCTGAGAACCCAAATGGAGAATGGAAATACTATAAGACTCAAGTGGATTATGTTAATGAGAAATACTCAACAAAAATTAAGAAAGGCTCTCAAACCGAGATGGGAAGAGTATATCTACAATACGGAAAGCCGGATATATTAATTGATGAGAAATTTAAATCAACCTCAGGAAATAGAATAAGAACTGTTGCAGACCAAGCAGGAAACATAGAGGCAGTTGATTACCCTGCTGATGGAATAACCTATATGCCATATCAGATTTGGAAATATAATAAAACTCCATTTGGAGAGGTTAATAAGGGATTTATATTCTATGCACCACAAAATAACCTAATGGAATACCAGCTTCTTCACTCCGATGCAAAGGGTGAACCTTTCGATAGGTTTTGGGAACATCGCCTAACAAGAAACGCCTTAAATGAAGGAGTAGAAGGTGCGGCAGGAATTCAATTTAGAAAAGGTTATTAAAGAAAAAACATGTCCAAAGTTGCTGTTGTAATTCTAAATTGGAATGGGGAGAAAATACTTAAAACCTATCTTCCCTCAGTTATAGAGCATTCAAAAGGTGCTGAAGTAATTGTGGCCGATAATGGCTCAACAGATAAGTCAATTAGTTTTCTTAGAACAGAGTATCCTCAAATTCGAATAATAGATAATAAAGAAAACTATGGCTTTGCAGAAGGATATAATAAAGCCTTAAAGGAAGTTGAAGCAGAATACTACGTCCTATTGAATTCAGACGTGGAAGTAACTCCCTTTTGGATAGAACATATTATTGCACTTATGGATAAAGACCCTTTGATAGCTTGCTGCCAACCTAAACTCCTTTCCTATTTAGAGAAAAACAAGTTTGAATATGCAGGAGGAGCAGGAGGGTTTATTGATTACTTAGGCTATCCGTTTTGTAGGGGAAGAATATTCAATAGCTTGGAAGAAGACAAAGGGCAATATGATGATGAAAAAGAAATATTCTGGGCAACAGGAGCCTCATTATTTGTTCGTTCAAAAACATATTGGGAACTTGGGGGCTTAGATAAAGATTTCTTTGCACATCAAGAAGAAATAGACCTTTGTTGGAGAGCCAAGAATGCTGGATATAAGATATATTATTGTCCAAAATCAATATGCTATCATTACGGAGGAGGTTCACTAAATAAAACATCACCATTCAAAACCTTCCTTAACTTTAGAAACAACCTCTATCTTTTATATAAAAACTTAGAACCAGGAACCCAATTTCCAATATTCTTTAAGCGATTCTTCTTAGATATAATTGCTGCATTTACTTTCCTTCTTAAAGGACACTTAGGCGAGTTCTTAGCTGTAATCAAAGCATATATTTCTTTTATAAAGACCAAAGAAAAGATTAAAGTAAAACGCCAGCCTATTAAAAACTCAAACATAAAAGAAATATACCCAAAAAGTATTGTCTTTGATTATTATCTTAAATCTAAAAAGAAATACTCAGACCTTAAGTTTTAAAGATATGATTGTTAAATATAAATTAGAAGATTCCTTTGGACCAATTGGGAGTTTCGCTGGCAAACTTGCATTCTTCGCTTCCTTATTTAACCTTCTTTTTTATTCTTATACAGTTTTTGGATTGCTGTTTCTAATTATTCCCGCCTTCTTAGGCTTTTCCAAAACTCATATATTTATCGACACAGAAAAGTTTAGGATTAGATTTTCTACAACTGCTTTTGGCCTAATTCCAACAGGTAAATGGATAGATATTGATGATGAAATGGAAATAGGAGTTAGAAAGAACCAAGATCAGTGGCAGTATATAGGATTATCAAATAGGTCCTTACGCCTAAAACAAACCCCCTACAAAATAGTCCTTTACAAATCACATTTGAAACCACTTCTAACTCTCAAGTACGCTAGCACTACAGAGGAGGCAAAAAAAGAATTAGATAGTTTAGCTAAGATGCTGGGAATGGAGTAATGTTATTTAAGAAAGGATTCTATTGCTAAGGAATAACCTTTTAGGCCAAATCCAAATATGCTCCCTACACAGTTTGGAGCCATAAGACTGACATGGCGAAAGGGTTCTCGGTTAAGAATGTTTGAGATATGAACTTCAACAACTGGTGTTTTTATGCTTTTTACTGCATCGGCTATTGAAATGGAGGTATGGGTATAGCCACCTGCATTTAATATAATTCCATCGTAAGTAAATCCTGTTTCGTGGAGCTTATTTATAATTTCTCCTTCCACGTTTGATTGAAAATATTCTAATTCTATATGGGGATAATCTTTGATAAGCTTCTTGAAGTAATCTTCAAAGCTTATTTCTCCGTATATTTCTTTTTCCCTAATGCTTAAAAGGTTTAGGTTGGGTCCGTTTACAATTATTATCTTCATTTACTTATTGTTTTTATCCATTTAAGAACTTCTTTTTCATTGGGACATAAAACTATGTTTTTGTCTTTGTCAAGCACGAAAAAGGTTGGTACTGTATGGAGGTAGGCTGTTATAATCTCTCTGTCGTTCTCATTCCACCCGTTTATCCAGTTATTGGGTACGCATTCCAAATTATCTAGCCAATATTCCTTTTCAACATCAGGAAGAACAGCTAAAAGGGTTATTCTTTTAGTCTCAATTAGGCTGTTTAAGCTCTGGTTATTGATTAGTTTTTTCTTTATCTTTTCGCAGTCTTCACATACTGGGCTATAAAAATAGAGTAATATATAATCTGTTTTTATATCGTATAGGTTGTGTTTTTCCTCACCAGGTGTTATATAGCTAAAGTCCATAAACCTTTCTTTATCTTGTGAAAATCCAAGAAAGGAAAAGAAAACAAGGTTGATAAAAATGATTATGGACCTTAGCATAACTTGTTTTTTTTACAATATTAGTGTTTCGCCTCTAGAAGGGATATAAGATCTTTCGTATCCGCTTTCTTTAAGGGTGTTTGCAAAGTTGATTTGTGTTTGCTCTTCTCCATGAACTAGGAATATGTTCTTGATTTTTGTTTTGTCTTGACACTCTAAGAAACGTAGTAACTCTATGTAGTCGGCGTGAGCTGAGTAGGAATCAATGGTTCTAATTTCTGCCCTAACAATGTGCTGGGTTCCAAAAATTGAGACAACCTTATCTCCTCTAAGTATTTTTGCCCCTAAGGTCCTTGGTGCACAATATCCAACTCCAAGAATTGTAGTCCTTTTGTTTGAAATATTATTTGCAATATGATGCTTAACTCTTCCTGCCTCCATCATCCCTGATGCTGATATAATTATCATTGGTCTATTAATGGAATTTAGGCTTTTTGATTCTTCGGTAGAACGTACATAATGAAGACGGTCAAATCCGAATGGGTCATTATCAGTTTTCATATACTCCTTCATCTCATCGTTGAAGCATTCTGTATGTAGTCGCATTATATTTGTTGCATTTAAACTCAAAGGACTATCAACATAAACATCTATATCAGGTAACATCCCGCTTCTTTCAAGTTTGTCTAAGGCATGAATAATTTCTTGAGCCCTACCTATTGCAAAGGAAGGTATTATTAGCTTTCCTTTTTTCTTGCAACAAGTATCTATTACTGCACTAAGTAGTTTTTGTTCCGAAAGGTCAATTGGGTCATGAAGTCTATCACCGTATGTGCTTTCCATAATGATATAGTCTGCCTGAGGAAAGGGTTGAGGGTCTTTTAAAATCCTTTTCGAATATCTTCCAATATCTCCTGTAAATGCTATTTTAACATCTTTCCCTTCTTCATTAATTGTTATGTTGACGGTTGCACTTCCAAGAATATGCCCGTTGTCAGTAAATTTGATTGAGATATCTCTATCAATAAAGAATTCTTTTTCGTAGGGGATTGAAATAAAATACTGCATTGCATTTTGGGCGTCTTCCATATTGTAGATTGGTTCTACTGGATCTTTGCCTTGACGAGCTCTTTTCTTATTAAATGTATATATATCGTATTCTTGTATCTTTCCACTGTCTGCAAGCATAATCGAACAAAGGTCCCTTGTTGCTGGGGTGCAGAATACTGTTCCCTTAAAGCCTAGCTTAACAATATATGGAATAAGTCCTGAGTGGTCGATATGGGGATGTGATAGGAAAAGATAATCTATTTCTGAGGGCTCAAAGCCAAGCTCTCTGTTCATTTGGTCAGTCTCTAGGCCTTTACCTTGAAACATCCCGCAATCGAGTAGTATTTTCTTTCCTGCATTAGTAGTTATTAAGTGTTTGCTGCCAGTTACTTCTTTAGCTGCTCCTAAAAATTCTATTTTCATAAGTTTTTTATTTAATCGATAAGCAAAGATAAGTTTATTTTTGCAATATTTATTATTTACTTATAAAATAACGGAAGTATGAACCTAATTAGTTTGTTCTTTGGTTAAAATCTTTATTTTTAAATTAAATCTCTTATAATAAAGAATTGCAGCAGTAAGTAATCCTGCAGAGAATCCTGCAAATATACTCCAAGAGCCAAGCTTGAAAACGAAACCACAAATATAGGCAAAAGGAATAGCAACTAATGTATAGGAAATAAAAGCATATTTCATAGGCTTTGCCACATCGTTAAGTCCTCTTAGAGCACCAAGGAATAGGACCTGAGAGCCATCAATTAATTGGAAGAAACCAGCAACAATAAAGAATTGAGCAGCAATTGCAACAACTTCTTGGTCAGGAGAAAATATGCTTGCAATAGGTTTGCCAAATATTATAAAGATTAAGGCGAAGAATGACATTATTAATAAAGTTATCTGATATCCGGCCTTGAAATGTTTTCTAATTTCTCCAATATTCTTCCTCCCATATTCTTGACTAATCAAAACCGTTGTGGCACTTCCAAGACCAGAGGCCATAAGGAAAGTTGTACCCACAATAGTAATTACAATATGATAACCTGCAAGAGTGGTCTTCCCAACCCATCCCATCATTATTGTGATAAATAGGAGTGAGGCGAACTCCAAAAACATTTGACCAGATATTGGCATTCCTAATCTTAATATGATTTTTTGAGTGTGGAATGTCATATTCTTCCAAGTAAAGAAGAGAAAATACTTTCTGTATTTTTTATGAAAGAAAATCAAGGTAAAGAATGCTATTGGCATAATTGTTTTTGCAATAAGAGTTGCAAGCCCAGCTCCAGTTATTCCTAATGTAGGAGCACCAAATTTACCATAAATCAAAATATAGTTAAGGATAATATTTAGAACATTGGCAGAGATAGTTATAATCATTGCATTCTTTGTGTTGCCTATTCCTTCTAAGAATTGTTTGAAAGTTAGGAAGATAAGACTTGGTAAAAAAGAAATAGAAAT
>DUQY01000324.1 GCA_012837565.1 Bacteroidales bacterium
TAAACCTACGAAAGAAGTACCACTTGAATGTCATCGTGGTGCTCAGGGATGATAAGGCCATCAGCGAAATAACTCCCGACCTTGTCCTGCAGACAGAGGATATCCTGGTGGTCGGTGGTACTAACGATGCCATCAAGAAGTTTGAGAAGGCGAATGAGGTATAATATAGTATTATGATGCAATCAATTACATCTATAATACGCTGAGAGGTAGGCTAAGAGTAAATTCCATTTTTTCTGTGGGTCATCATGAAGAATATTTCTAACAAAATCCCTACATTCGTGCTATTCTATATAATATATAGATTATAGGGGGGATTATGAAAAAATTCATGATTGTTTTGTTTAGTGTGCTTCTTGTCTGCTCCGCTGTGTATGCACAAGGTGCGAGTGAAGGCGAAGCAAAAGAATTGGTCGCTTATTCAAGCGTCGACGAAGAAAATGCTGCAAAGCTATTTTCAGCATTTACTGCTGACACTGGTATTGAAGTAAGTTTTGTTCACTTATCATCAGGTCCAGCTCTTGCAAGAATTCAAGCAGAAAAAGGTCGCCCACAAGCTGACATCTGGTTTGGAGCTCCAAGTGATAACCACGTAAGTGCTAAGACCGAAGGTCTTACCATCCCTTACCAAAGTCCAGCCCTAGATGCTCTGAGTGCTGAATTTAAAGATCCAGAAGGGTACTGGCGCTGCATTTACATGAATCCTCTTGCTTTTGGTATCAACACCAAGGCTTTGGAGAAAGCTGGTGCATCAATGCCAACATCGTGGAAAGATCTTTTGAAGCCAGAATATGCAAACCTTATTCAAGTTCCAACTCCACAAGCAAGTGGTACCGCAAAAGCTCAGGTATACGGCCTTATAGAAATTATGGGTGAAGATGAGGCAATGGCTTATATGGCAGCATTGAATAAGAATATCCAAACATATACCTCCAGTGGCACAGGTCCTTCGAAAGGTGTAAACGTAGGTGATGCAGCAATTGGTGTTCAGTTTACCCCTGCATTTTTTAACTCTATCGATCAAGGTCTTCCCGTAAAAGTAGTATTCCCCTCAGAAGGGGTTCCTGCTGAAGCACCTGCAGTTAGTATCCTTAAAGGGGTAAAGAATGAAGCTGCAGCTAAAACATTTGTTGATTGGATGACTGGCCCTAAAGGCCAGAATGCTCTTACAGAGCAAAATACATTCTTCTATCCCATACTCTCAACAGCTACTTTAGCTCTTGGGATGCCTTCTTTTGATAGCCTCAAGATCATCCCATACGACACTCAGTATTATAGTGATAACAATGAAAGAATTGTTACTCGTTGGGTTAATGAAGTATTGACTGCAGAAAAATAAGCATATCGTGTAAGGTAAGGGCAATCATCTTGATTGCCCTTACCTGCATAAGTAGGATTCACACAATGAAACAATCTCTTAAAGCTAAATTAAGAGACACAAAAATGCTTACAAAGGATCCTCTGCTATTCTTTGTAGTGTTACTCATTTTTGTCTCTTTAATTCTATTTATTCTCTACCCTCTGCTCAAGGTTGCGATAGTTGCATTTTCTTACAAAGGGAAATTCTCATTAAACAACTTTCAAGAAGCCTTTGACTTCTGGTATTACAGGAAAGCACTATTCAATTCATTGGTCATGGCTTTGCTCACCGCTACTATCGGCTCCGCGATTGGTTTTGTTTTTGCCTATGCACTGACAAGAGCTAAAATACCTGGCCAGAGGTTCTTTAATATAATAGCAACTATTCCCATTATTAGTCCTCCATTTATTGGAGCCCTCGCCATTATCATGCTATTTGGAAGAAATGGGTTTATTTCATCCACTATTTTGAGATTACCCAATGCAAATATATATGGGTTCAAGGGGTTGCTCCTTGCTCAAGTAATAACTTTTTTCCCTGTAGCCTATATCACTATGAGAGGGGTTCTGGAATCAATTTCACCTACCTTAGAAGATGCCGCAATGGATCTAGGAGGAAATAGGTTTAAGATTTTTTATAAAGTGACACTGCCTTTGGCAATACCTGGCCTTGCAAGTTCTATGCTTGTTCTTTTTGTAGAATCCTTAGCAGATTTTGGAAACCCTATGATACTGGCAGGGAGTGAGTTCCCTATCTTAAGTGTGCAAGCATTTTTAGAAATCACAGGGATGTACAATCTGGGCAAAGGCTCGGCTCTTGCTTTCATTTTGCTTATTCCCTCTTTAAGCGCTTATATCATTCAGAAATATTATGTCAATAAGAAGCAATATATTACCGTTACGGGAAAACCTACCGACTCTAGCAACTCTGTAGTAAGTCCATTAGCGAGGAATATCCTCTTTGCTGTAGCAATATTTTTCTCACTTATTATCATTCTCATCTATGTCTCCATTTTATATGGAGCTATTGCAACGAGCTGGGGTAATAACAGTACTCCTACCTTGGATCACTTTAGATATGTTTTCCAAGTAGGATTTGAATCAGTGAAGGACTCTATTATAATCGCAGGTCTATCGACTCCAATTAGTGGAATACTAGGGATGATAATTGCCTTTTTGATCGTCCGCAAAAGTTTCATCGGCAGACGTTTTATTGAAGTAACGAGCATGCTGAGCTTTGCAGTCCCTGGAACTGTAATTGGTATAGGGTATATTTTGGCTTTTAACAGTGCACCTCTGTATCTTACAGGAACTCTAACAATCCTTCTGCTTAACTTTATTTTCCGCTATATCCCTGTCGGGATACAAGGAGGAGTTGCTGTATTGCAGCAAATAGACCCATCAATAGAAGAAGCTGCGATTGACTTGGGAGCTGATAGCAATACCACCTTTAGGAAAATTACGCTCCCATTGATGGTCCCGGCTTTTTTCAGCGGTCTCATTTTTGCCTTTGTACGAGGAATGACAGCAATTAGTGCTGCCATATTCCTAGTATCGGCAAAATGGAACTTTATGACAGTTCAAATTATGAGTCAGGTGGAAAGTGGACGAATAGGATCTGCTTCAGCATTTTCTGTAATATTAGTGGCCATAATTTTAGTTGCTATGACTCTTATTAAAGCTATTTTACGGTTTAAGTATCAAACGACAACTTCATTGCTTTCAAATTAAAGGAACCTAGTATGAGTGTAGAATTAGTAAATATTACAAAAGTTTTTGGTGACCATGATAATGTTTTAAAAGAGTTTACCGCTGTCGACAATGTCAATATAGAGATTCATGAAGGTGAGATGGTTACCTTTTTAGGTCCGTCAGGATGCGGCAAGACCACAACCCTTCGTGTCATTAGTGGGTTTGAGCAACAAACTCATGGTGATGTATATATTGACGGAGAGTTAGTAAATGATCTGCCTGCCAATAAGCGTAACACGTCGATGGTGTTTCAGTCCTATGCAATATTCCCACATCTAAGTGTTGCGGGTAACATTGGCTTTGGCCTTGAATTAAAGGGAATTTCCAAAACTGAAATTAAAAAACAGGTCGATGAGATTATGGAAATCATGGGACTGCAAAGCCTAGGAAAACGTCGGCCAAGCCAACTCTCTGGGGGACAACAACAACGAGTTGCTTTGGCAAGGGCTATTGTGAACAAACCACGAGTACTCCTGTTTGATGAACCCTTGAGCAACCTTGATGCAAAATTAAGGGAGACCATGAGAACAGAGATTCGTCGAATACAAAAGAAATTTGGCATAACAAGTATCTATGTAACCCACGATCAAATAGAAGCGATGACCGTAAGTGACCGTATCATGGTAATGGATAAAGGAGTCATACAACAAATTGGAACGCCCTTTGAAATATATAGCAGACCTGACAACTATTTTGTAGCGGATTTTATTGGAAGAGCAAACTTCTTTCCTATAACAATCACTAAGGTCTCCGAGCAAGGGTGTACTTGTGACCTATTTGGTCCCTCCGTTTCCTTCCCCTCTTTCCACCCCTCATTACAAGCAAGTGACAAGGGTATTGTAGTCATCAGGCCAGAAGGATTAGAGATAGTAAAAGATGATGATTCAAACGGACTCTTGAGTGGGGTCATTACTCAAGCTGTCTATCTGGGGTCTACCATGGAGTATGAAATTGAGATTAAGGATCATGACAAGCCCATCATAGCAATAAGCTATAATCCTGTAAAAGAAGGGATGTATAGTGAAGGAGATAGTGTAAGAGTTTCATTCTCCCCACTAAGTGCCCATGTAATTAGGGGTCAGTAAGAATTCCATACTATCTATCTTTCTCGATACGGGCGAAGGTGTGGAAGATTAATTCTTTTTTGATACTTGTTGTATTACAATAGCAGGCCTCCCATACCGCAACCCAGTGTGAAAAGGTCGGGAGATCCCTAGGACAGAGCAGCGAGGTACTCGGCCGAAGCCTTTGCATAGTGCTTGGCATTCTCTCTCATCTCTTCCAGCTCTTTCTCAGTCAATGCCCGTATGGCCTTGGCAGGGGAACCCATGACCAGGCTTCTTGGGGGGTAGGTCTTGCCTGAAGGGATCAGGGAGCCTGCACCTACAAGAGTCTCCTCTGCAAGGA
>DUQY01000032.1 GCA_012837565.1 Bacteroidales bacterium
CTTTCTTTGTTTTAATTTACTGAATCGCTGTTTTAATTTACTGAAACGGCGATTCAAGAAATTCTTTCAGCGATTGAGTAAATCACTTTATAACAATGAAAATAGTAAATGAAATATTATGTTATTATAGTAAATAATTCTTTACTAGAGAGAAATACTCCTCGGTTTGAGTATTATCATTATTTCTAAGAATGATTGTATGGTCTTCAACATCATAAGAATCTGATTGAAAATTATCCGTTTCTAGGATTTTTAGATGGAGAACTACTCTTTCACATTCTTTATTTAGTTTAGAATATATATTTATTCTTTTGATTGCTTCGAGTTTTTGTTCTTTTGCCTTGGCAATAAATATTTCAGATTCTTTCTTCGGAAGAATTATACATAATATGCCTTCTTTTGATAATAGGTTTTTTGATGTTAATATAAGATTGTCGAATGTCAGGGAAGAGGTGTGGCGTGCTTTTGTTCTAGTTTCTAATGGACTTTCTAGACTAGAAATAAAAAATGGAGGATTTGTAATAATCAAATCAAACTTTTCTTTTCTTTCTTTTGAAAATGAGATTACATCAATCTCTTTTGCAGTAATTCTAGAATTAAATTTAGAGTTTTTGAAATTAAAGCTAGCCTCTTTGATTGAATCTGAGTCTATATCAATAGCAGTTATTTCTGATAGCTTGTGTTTTTGAGCCATGCATAATGCTATTATTCCACATCCTGTGCCAATATCTAAAACTTTGGATGGGGAATTATCAGGGGCCAAGGATGACAATAATATTGCATCTGTCCCAATTTTCATTGAGCTCTTCGAGTGATTAAGTGAAAACTCTTTACATTGAAACTCCATATCTAGATGCTAATAAAAAAAGCTGCCTAAAATAAATCAGGCAGCTTAAGATTGTAAATCTATATTAATTTAGTATGTGTCTTTTGTTCTTCTAGAAGCTGCATACATTATTCTTAATGCTCCAACTTGTCGAAGCTCTTGTTTAATGTCGCTAACATCTCCCATTTTTACATCTTTATCACATTTAATAGTGGTTGTAAGGAAAGGGATATCAACTTCGTTTTTAGCTGCTCTTTCCGATTCAATAAATGCTCTAATATCGCTTACTTCAGCAAATTGATCATTTAATTGAATACGTGGAGCTGAACCAAACTTTTTAATTTCAAGAGGTTGTCCTATATAAATATAGCTATTTAAGGATTTCTTTTCAAGTTTTTGTATTTCTGAACCCTGAGGTACGTTTACCTTAACAAATAAGGTGCTTTCTCTCATTGTGGTAATAACCATAAAGAAAAACAAAAGCATAAAAATAATATCTGAAATAGAACCTGTGTTTAATGCAGGTGCTGAACTTTCTCCTTTTTGTTTAAATCTTCCCATTATTAGTTTCCTCCTATGTTTTTAGGTTCTGCCTCAGAAATCGCTGTTGGAATAGCTTTGTCAACTGCTTCTCTTTGGTCAGGAAGGCAGTCTTTGTAGCCTCTTCCAAACCTTGTTATCGATAATTCGTCTTTCAACTCATTAATTGCAGCAGTTAATTCGTTCTGAACCTTGAAATACATATCATAAGAAGTGCCTCTGTCGTTTTGAAGAGATATTACTCCTTTCGAAACTTCATAACTTCCTATTAAAGGTATTTCCATTACTGTCTTCTCTGGCAGATTTATTAGGTTTTGTGGATTTGAAAGAAACTCTTTAGCACGGTCTTTCAATCCTGTTACCTCACCTATTTGGCCGTCAAAGAGAAGTTGGTCGGCACGGTTTACCTTTACAGTAAAAGTGTTTCTCTTATAAATCTCTGGCGGCTGCACGTTAGGATCGGATGGAGGAGGTAATCGTCTTTGAATTCCTAAATCCGTATTAATTGATGAAGTTAATAGGAAGAAGGTTAACAAAAGGAACGATATATCCGCCATTGAACTACTGTTCATTCCTGGTAACGTTTTCTTTTTTCTTGCCATAGTTATTTAAATTTTTTTGCTATCTCTGCATATAAAGTTGCAGCAATTACACCAAAAAACAATACATATACCATATATATGGTTCCTCCAATAAATTTGGAGCTTGCATAATTAGTTCCTGTTTTTTCAAACAAGTCTGCTGATACGTCTGTTCCTGATGATAATAGGTATGAACCTATAAAAGCTACAGCTAATGCTGCGACAGCAATAATAATTCCCATTTGTTTTTTTGGATTATCAATAAAGCCTCTGATAATAAATCCTAGTGCAAATCCTAATGCAGAAATCACACTAAAAGCTAAGAAGATAACCACTGTCCAATAAGACAAGTTCCAAAATAGTTGAGCCATTGCAGGGTTTTCAAAAAATGCAGCATATAGTACTGTAGTTAATGAAGCAATAGTTCCCCATATTATTGCGATTGTCCAATATAATTTTTTAAAGTCTTTTTTCATTTTATACCTCCTGGTTAATAATTTAGTAATTAAAGTAACTTGCTATTTCTTAGAAAAGAAATATTTCCGTTTCTAATACTATTTTCTGTTTCTAACCAAGATATCCATAAATGAAATAGAAGCGTCTTCCATAGTAGTTACAATGCTTTCAATTTTTGAAAGTAAGTAGTTATAACAAACTTGAAGAATAAGAGCTGCAATCAAACCAAAAATTGTTGTAATAAGAGCTACTTTCATACCTCCAGCAACAACTGTTGGAGAAATATCTCCCGCTTTTTCAATATCGTCAAATGCTTGAACCATCCCAACTACTGTTCCTAAGAACCCTAAAGATGGAGCAATTGCAATAAATAATGAAATCCAAACCATATTGCTTTCTAATCTAGCCATTTGAACTCCACCATAAGATGTTAATGCTTTTTCAGCATCTTCTAAACCATTGTCAACTCGGTCAAGACCTTGGAAGAAAATTGAAGCAAGAGGCCCACGAGTGTTGCGGCATACTTCTTTTGCTCCGTCATAATTTCCTGTTTTAACTTTATCTTCAATTTGAAGAAGTAGTTTGTCTGCATTTGTTGTTGAAAGGTTAAGATAAAGAATACGTTCAATAACTAAAGCCAGACCTAAAATTAAAACAATTAAGATAGGTGTCATCCATGGCACTCCACCCTCAATGTATTTTGCTTTTAATACTTGATGGAATGATTGTGTTTCTTCAACAGCTGCTTCTTCATTTTCAGAAATTGCAGTTTCTGTTACCGCAGTTTCAGTTGCAGATACAGTTGTTGTTTCTGTTGGTTTTGCTGTTTCTTTTTGTGCAAAAACAGCACTTGATAAACCTAAAGTCAATATGATAACTATTGACAAATAAGCACATACTTTTTTCATAGCTTTTTAAATTGTGTTATTAATTTATTATAAAAATTCTCGTTTGAATAGTGCAAAAGTATTAAAGATATTTTATTTTACCAATTAAATCGAAATTTATTTTTCTATTTCTTTGATATTTTTTGATGCAATGACTTTATCAATACGGGCAATATCCATATCAACTATCTCAAAACAAAACATTTCCCAATATATCTTATCTCCCTCTTTAGGGATTTTACCTGTTAAATCTAAAATCAAACCACTTAAAGTATTATATGATAATTCTTGATACTTATCTTCTAATTCGAAATAACTTAGAAAGTCAAAAAATGGATATTGTCCGTCAACTAACCAAGAATTGTCTTCTCGCTTTATTAATTTATATTCATTATCAATTTCACCTATCTCATCGGCAGAACCTACTAACGATTCTAAGATGTCATTCATTGTTACCATCCCGATAATAAGTCCAAATTCATCAATTATTAGTGCGTAGCTTATCTTGTTTAGTTTAAAAACTTCTAATGCATGATAAACACTTGAACTCTCAGGCAGAAACTGAGGCTCCTCCACTATATCTCTAATTGTTCCAGTCCTTTTATTGAACATATCCTTAAGGTAAACTACCCCTGCAATATTGTCTAATGACTTGTCTGCAACAGGATATATATAATGTATACCTTGTTCTATCTTCTGAATAATTTCTTCATAACCATCATCAATATCAATCCATTCGAAGTCTTTCCTATGCGTCATTAAAGAAGCAATATCTCTATCACCTAAGCTAAACACTCTTTCCACAATACCTTGTTCAACTTCTTGAATCTCTCCTTCCTCCATGCTCTCATTAATAATTTGCTTAATCTCTTCCTCAGTGATTATGGAGTTTTCGTTCTTTTTTATTCTAAAGATTTTGATTAATAAATTAGTGCTCCACGACAAAAGCAAAACAAAAGGATAGGTTAGTTTTGTCAAGAAATTCATTGGAGTAATGATAAGGCTTGCAATCTTTTCAGGATTATTCAGGCCTATCTTCTTAGGAAGTAACTCTCCTAAGACAAGGGTGATATAAGTTATAATAACAACAATAATTATATTTGAAACATATATTGAGGTAAGACCCAAACCTAAGCTTGAAAGAAAATCGTCTAAGGGCTTAGATAGAATTTTCCCTGAATATAACCCAATAACAAGACTAATTGCAGTTATTGCAATTTGAACTGTTGAAAGAAAATACTCTGGGTTTTCTGAGGTCTTAAGGATTTTCTTTGCATTAGTATCTCCCTTGCGGTTTAAATATTCTAATTTAGACTTGCGTGAAGAAATAACGGCAATTTCACTCATTGAGAATAAACCGTTAATAATGATAAGAACTAAAATAATGACTATTTCCACTTCTATTGTTGAGTAATGTTATCTATAAATTTTTCTGTTTCAATTTCTTGTTGGTTTTCTTTTGTTTTACCAGCATCGATTTCTTTATCCTTCTTAGGAGAAACAACAATTGAAACAATTAGTATTAAGACACCAAATGTTATTGAGATGTCGGCAATATTAAATATTGCATTAAAGAATTGGAAGGGCTGACCACCAAATAAAGGTAGCCAATTAGGGAATGTAGTATCAATTAATGGAAAATAGAACATATCTACCACCCTGCCATGAAGGAAGGAACCATAACCACCTTGAAAAATCTCTGCACTATGGAAGAAACTACTATCTGAAAATATTAAACCATAGAAAAGAGAGTCAATTATGTTACCAACTGCACCTGCAAAAATCAAAGCCATACTATAAATGACGAGCTTAGATTCTTTTCTCTTAATTAGTTTCTTCAAGTATATGAAGATAGCAACAGAGGCTGCAATTCTGAATAATGTAAGAAAAAGCTTGCCCCAAGAACCTCCAAAGGCCATTCCAAAAGCCATGCCTTCGTTTTCAATAAAATGAATCTTACACCAGTCACCAATTAAGGCTATTTCTTCTCCAAGATTTAAATTTAGCTTAATCCAAATCTTTAGTATTTGATCTGCTATAAGTATAGTGAAGATTAGGATAAGGGGTTTTCTCATTTATTTCTTTTCATTTGAGATTCCTTATTCTTGGCATCAACAGTTAATGTTGCATGAGGAACCAAACGTAGCCTTTCCTTAGGAATTAATTCTCCTGATAGGCGGCATATGCCATAAGTTTTGCTGTCAATTCTCACTAGTGCAGCCTCTAAGTCCTTAATAAACTTCTGTTGTCTTAAAGCCATATTAGCATTTTCTTCTTTAGACTGAACACTGCTTCCTTCTTCTAAAACCTTAAAAGTTGGAGAAGTATCTCCTAAATCACTAGCATTGTTTGATGCAGCTTCCAATAGCATATCAAGGTTTTGTCTTGCTTGAGTTAGTTTCTCTTCAATAATCTCCTTGAATTCATTCAATTCTTCATCTGAATATCTCCTTAATACTGTATTGTCGTCGCTCATAACAAATAGTTTTTTTAAAATTACAATCAGTTATAATAACTAATTTATGTTGCAAAGATATATATTTATTTTCAAAAAAGACAAATCAATTAATATTTATGCCATATATATTTTAAGCTTATTAATTATGGGAGATATAATTAGTCCGAAAGAAAATGTTAAACTTAACAATAATAAAACCAAGATAATAACAAGAATTGCGAGTATATGGTTTATTATTTGTAATTTTGTCAACTAATTTTTTTATTAAAGTGATGTTTTGTAATAAGTTTAACCATAAGAGTATTTATTTAAAGGCCTTTGTTTTTAGTTGTTTATTTCTAATGTTTAGCATTTCATCTTTTTCTCAGGATAGGAAAAAGCTGGAAGATGAGAAGGCTAAGATTGAAAGAGAGATAAATGCTATAAATGCTATATTGAAAGAAACCAAGAATACTAAGCGAATGTCTGCTTCTGAACTTTCAATTCTGAAAAAGAAAATAAGCTCTAGACAAAGCCTTATTAACAACATCTCCAAGCAAATGAATATTTTGAGTGGAGAAATCACAAGCACACAACAATCAATCATTGAGCTTAGGAACGACATCGAAGTATTGAAAAAAGAATATGCGAAGATGTTACGCTACGCCCAAAAGAACAGAAAGGCAACCGATAAAGTCCTCTTTATTTTCTCCTCAAAAGATTACCGACAAGCCTATCAAAGATATGTATTCTTCCGTCAGTATGGCGATATGCAAAAAAATATGATGCATAACATAGAAAAGAAATACGACGAATTTGAAAAGAAAACCAGCGAACTAACCATAAAGAAAACCAATCAAGAAAGCCTACTCCAACAAGAAGAAAAGAATAAAAAGGTTTTAACAACAGAGCAAGTAGTTAAGCAAAGAAGCATTAACCAACTTAGCAATAAGGAAAAACAACTAGCAAAACAGATTAAAGAAAAACAAAATAGAAGGGTAAAGCTTCAAAGGCAAATAGACCAAGCAATTGCTGCAGAGGTTAAAAGGCAAACTCAGATAGCAAAAAAGAGTGCTACCAAACCTGCAACAGAAGTTGTATCAAAGGGAGATAAAAAGCAAGAATACGTTATGAGTGCTACCCCTGAGGAGGTTCAGCTTTCAAATAGCTTTTCAACAAATAAAGGGAAACTACCATGGCCAACAGAACAAGGAGTTGTAACTAGTTCTTTCGGAACACACCCTCACCCCGACATCAAAGGAATAATGATCGACAATAACGGAATTGATATCCGTACACCAAAGGGAGCAGTAATTAGAGCTGTATTTGATGGAGTTGTTTCTAAGATTTTCACAGGTCCAAATGGACAGCAAATAATAATAGTACGTCACGGAGAATACCTTACAGTATATACTAACCTTGCATCAATTAACGTTTCAAATGGCTCAAAGGTCTCAACAAAGCAAAAGCTTGGAACAGTATATACAAATAGCGATAATGTTTCTGAATTCAACTTCCAGGTTTGGAAAGGGAATAATAGACAGAACCCATCTTCTTGGATAAGATAATATAAATCAAGTAAATCACAGCTAAAATAAAAGATTTTACAACGCATGAGAAAAATAAAATTAATCCTCACCATTGCAATACTAGTAGTTGCAAGTAACGTGTTCTCTCAAGCCAAATGGAACTTTAAGACCAATCAAATAAACGATTCAATAGTAGAGTTGGAACTTAAAGTAAACCTTGACAAAGGTTGGCATATTTATTCACAACATACAAAAGGAACAGAGCTTCCTATTGAGTTCGATTTCGAGAAAAGTAACTCCTTCCAAAAAATAGGGAAAGTTAAAGAACCAAGACCAATATCTAATTACGATAAGTACGCAAAAGACACTACACGCCACTTTGAAAATGAAGTGAAATTCAGTCAAAGAATCAAGGTTACAAGTGAAAAAGACTTCAAGATAAAAGGAGCTGTCAACTTCCAATTATGCGAAAAAGGAAGCTGTATACCTCCTGATGACGTAGCATTTAGCTTCAATATTAAAGGAAACCCTAAGGCTGCCGAAATAGTAGAAACAGTTGTTGAAGAGGAAGCTAAAACAGAAGAGATTGTTGAAACAAAAGCAGAAACCAAAACCATTGCAGTAGAGCAGATAGAAGAGAAAAGCAGTAACTCAATGCTAATGGTTTTCCTAATCTCTCTTGGAGCAGGACTTCTAACCCTACTTACTCCATGCGTTTTCCCAATGGTTCCAATGACCATTAGTTTCTTTATGAAAGGGAACAAAAACAAAAAGCAAGGACTTAAAGAAGCATATTTCTTTGGAGGATCTATAATCTTTATTTTTGCAGTTCTTGGACTACTTCTTACTCTTTTATTAGGGAAAGACGCAATGTACCTAATATCTACCCACTGGATACCAAACGTAGCATTCTTTATTATATTTATGCTATTTGCCTTCTCTTTCTTTGGACTATTCGAAATAAGACTACCAGCATCTTGGATAAACAAATCCGATAAAGGAGCAGATCAAGGCGGATATATGGGAGCATTTTTCATTGCCCTAACAACAGTTCTTGTTTCTTTCTCATGCACAGGACCAATTCTTGGAGCAGCACTTATGGGCATTGCATCAAGCTCAACAACCAGCTTTGTGTTTTTCGTATCCATGATAGGCTTTGCACTTGGTTTCGCACTACCTTTCACATTGCTTGCAATGTTCCCTCAAGTCCTTTCAAAACTTAAGTCAGGCTCTTGGCTAAATACAGTAAAGATAGTATTTGGTTTCTTAGAAGTTGCTCTTGGTCTTAAATTCCTTTCAATGGCAGACCTAAGCGCAGATTGGAGACTATTAGATAGAGAAACATATCTTGTACTTTGGATAGTAGTATTTACTCTTCTTGGATTCTACCTTCTTGGTAAACTTAAATTTAAAGGAGATGAAGACCTAAAACATATTAGCGTAGGACGTTTATTCCTATCTATTATAACCTTTTCTTTTGCCCTTTACATGGTTCCAGGACTTTGGGGAGCACCACTAAAAGCAATCTCAGGCTATGTTCCCCCGATGACAACGCAAGACTTCAACATCGAACGCTCTATTATAGAAAATACCCCACAAGGAACGTTACAGGTCACATCTGACAATGCCCTTCCTGCCGATAGGAAATACGTCGACGTGCTTCATTTCCCAACAGGATTCAATGGCTTCTTCGACTTAGAGGAAGCAAAAGCTTATGCAAAAAAAGTAGGGAAACCAATATTCCTTGACTTCACAGGCAAGACATGTGCAAATTGTAGGGAAATGGAATACTATGTTTGGGAAGACAAACAAGTAAAGCAAATACTAACCCAAGACTATGTTATGGTAGCGCTTTACACCGATGCCAATACCATCAAGCTTCCAGAATCAGAATGGGTAACCCTAAAGGACGGCAAAGTAGCTAAGACACTTGGAAAGAAGAACCATAACTATCAAATAGAGCAATTTAGTGTTAATGCACAACCTCTATATGTTCTTATGGACGCTGAGGGCAACCTTCTTGAAGAACCAAAGGGTTATGACAGGAGTGTATCGAACTTTGTTTCATTCTTAGAAAAAGGAAAAGAGAGCTTCAAGAAATAAAGCGAAAAACAAAATCTATAAATCTAAAATAGATTAAACCCAGCGAGCAATTACATCAAATAATTGCTCGCTTTTTTTATGCCTTAGCCCCAAACACATCTTTGCAACCTTAAAAGAACCAATAAGACAAAGGAATAAAACCCCGAAACGCCGAATAAAACTTCTGAAACGCCGTATAAAAATCATAGAACAAAGAAAGAAATTGCTAAGATGTACATCACAGCAAAATGAATCAGCGTATTAATAATTTTAGATGGCGTTTTAGGAAAATGAAACAAAGAGATATGAATCTATATCCTTAATATAGAAACGTTAAGATGGAGAAAAGAGAATTTTAATTTTGTTTTATTTTCTTCTTCCTTGGATTTTGATTATGAAAGTGTAGAGAAGTATTTTAATGTTCGTGGCTAAGGATAGGTTTTCCTGTCTTTTTGTTCTATATCCCTATATGTATTTCCTTCTTCCTTGTAAAAACTTAATTTTTATGTAACAATATAGTAAAGAATCAACTAATGTATTATGTCAACCTTATTAAGCTATTAAACAACCCCATTGGGACATGGATTGAGCAAAACAAAAAA
>DUQY01000033.1 GCA_012837565.1 Bacteroidales bacterium
ACAAGTCTAAAGTGTTAAGCGTATCAAAGCTTGCTGTTGCTCCTTTGGCATCCTTACCTGCCTTCTTAACTGCGCTACCATATCCGTCCATGCTTTTCTTTGCACTGTCTAGCTTTTTAGCTGCTGCATAACTTTGTTCGTATGTCTTTCCAAACATTGCAGATATTGCACTAGCTATATATGTAGTAGCAGTCCCCAGCCCTTTCATCAGAGCGTTTATTGCTGGGAGTATAAAGTCATAAATGGGTTGAAAAGCTACCTTTAAATTAGTTTTTATTAAACTCAAAGAACTAGCATATTGTGCATTAGTATTTAATGCTGAGGACATAGCACTAGCTATTCCCTTAATTCCCTTCATGATTAAGTTATATATAAATAATCTTCTTAGGATTGATTTAAAAGTGCTATTTAGCATTGACCCAAAATGAACTGTTTTCTTACCGCCAGTTGATAACTCTGTAGAGAGCTTTCTTGTTTCTCGTGTAACTTTCTTAATGTTTTTACTAGATTCATCACTTTTCTTACCCATGCCAGACATTTTTTGTCCGGTTGATTCTGATTCAGTCCCCACATTTCTTATTTGCTCAGCTAGGACCCTATTTTTCGCTTCTAGGGCATCTAACTTTTCATAAAGCGAATCTGATTCTGCCATTAACTTTTGATATCCTGCATCTTGGCCCATCATTTTATCAACTGATTCTGCCTGTGTTGCATCACCTGATAGTTTAGGCATGTCTTTAAATTTGTTAAAAACTTCGTACTGCTTTGATTCTAAGGCGCTAAGTTCAGCTTCAACCTTCTTGATCTCTTCTTGTGTTTTTGAATATTGACTATTAAGTTTCTCTACGCTGGAAGAAACTTTGTTATTTGAACTAGTAGCTGTGTTAGAGAAGTTATTAACGCTCCCTGTCATCTGTCCTACTGTATTTTTTGTAAAATTGGACATTTGTTTGTTTATGCTGTTAAACATGTTCTTGAAACTCTTATCAAAAGATGCGCCTACTCTTGCGATTTCATTTGCTAAGGACTTATCATCTATTACCATCTCAAATTGTATCGCGCCGACATTTGTCACTTTATCACCTTCTTTTTTGACATAGAAAAAGCACCTACCTCTCGGAAAGTGCTTGGTTTATAACTGTTTTATTAATCTTTAATTACAATGTATTTAGCAGCCAAGGAAGGGATAGACATTTTATTACCTAGGACTGTTTCGTATTTCTGTAAACCTTTTAATTCTCCGTAAATGGTCACTATATCGTCTTCTAGTATCCTTACGTCACCATCTTTTACTTTGTATGTTACGTAGATGACGTCTTCCCACAGCCCGTATTCGTTTTCATTAACAGAGATTCTGTAAGCAGGGTCTCCAAAGGTAGCCTCTACAACCTGCGTTACTTCTCCTGTAAACTTTGCAATTTTACCTTCGTATTTGTCTGGCTCTCTTGCAATATCTTTGTATCCAAACTCCTCTGCAGAGCCTATATAAGTTTTTCTTGTCTTTTCTTCTTCTTCTTCTTTCTCCTCCTCTGTCTGCTCTGGCTCTTTTTCTTTTACCTTCTTTTCTTCCTTAGTTCTTTCTGCCGCATCTTCTTGCTTAGTGACAGGAGCTTTCTCTTTTTCCTCATCCTCTTGTACGAATGAACCAATTAACCCCACGCCTAAAATTATAGCCCAGAACCACCACTTTTTATAAAATTGTTTTTTCATTCAATAGCCCCCCTTTATCCTTATAATATCTTTAATATACCAAAT
>DUQY01000034.1 GCA_012837565.1 Bacteroidales bacterium
GAGTCACAACTTGTGCCAAACGTACCTATAACCTTCTATGCATTTAGGTTTATGGTAATAGTTGGCACCTTCTTCCTATTCTTATTTGGACTTATGTGGTACTTAGATTATAAGAAAAAACCATACCAGAGCTATAAATACTTAAACTGGCTATGTATTGCAGGAATACCACTAGCTTATATGGTTTCACAAAGCGGATGGATAGTATCGGAGATGGGACGTCAGCCATGGGTAATACAAGACCTTATGCCAACCTATGCTGCCATATCATCACTACAAGCAAGCTCAGTTATTACTACATTTACAATGTTCGCAATCTTATTTACTATTCTTCTTATTGCGGAAATGAAAATTATGTTCAAACAAATTAAAAAAGGATTTTAAAAAACAAAGACTATGGATTATAATTTTTTAATACAATATTGGTGGTTTATCATTTCATTATTAGGTGCCTTATTAGTTTTCCTGCTTTTTGTTCAAGGAGGACAGACACTTATACCACAATTATCGAAAAATGAATTAGAAGAAACAATGTTAGTAAATTCCATAGGCAGGAAATGGGAATTTACCTTCACCACCCTAGTAGTCTTTGGAGGGGCCTTCTTTGCAGCTTTCCCACTCTTCTATTCCACATCATTTGGAGGAGCCTATTGGGTTTGGATGCTAATACTTTTCTGCTTCATCATTCAAGCCGTATCGTTTGAGTTTCGTTCAAAAGAAAAAAACTTCTTAGGCAAGAAAACCTATAACGCATTCCTATTAATCAATGGCTACGGGGCAACCTTCCTACTAGGAGTAGCAGTGGGAACATTTTTCACAGGCTCAGAGTTTGTGGTAAACAAAGACAATATAACAAGCCCTTTTATGCCAGTTATCTCACAGTGGACAAACCCTTTCCACGGACTTGAAGCACTTCTTAACCCAAGAAACCTCTTGTTAGGATTTGTAGTACTTGCACTATCACGCACCTTAGGCTCACTATACTTCATAAACAATATCAACGACGACACCCTACGCCAAAGAGCCAAAAGGTCAGCAACAATTTGCGGTTCAGCCTTTGTACTATTATTCGTAACCTTCCTAACCGTTACCCTTCTTTCAAAAGGCTTTGCAGTAGACCCAGAAACAGGCATGGTGTCGATGGAGAAATACAAATACTTCAACAACCTAATTGAAATGCCAACCCTACTAGTAATGCTACTTCTTGGAACCCTATCAGTACTTTATGGATTAGGAAAAACAATATTCTCAAAAACCATTTACACAAAAGGAATTTGGTTTGCAGGCATAGGAACCGTTTTGGCAATACTTAGCCTCTTTCTTAACTTAGGCTATAACAATACCGCCTTCTACCCATCTACCTTCAACATACAATCATCCCTAACAATACACAACGCCTCCTCAAGTCATTTCACCCTAAGAGTAATGGCAGTAGTGTCATTATTAATGCCAATTGTACTATCATACATATTCTACACATGGAGGAAAATAGACAAAACCCCAATCACAAAAGAAGAAATGCAAGAACAAGGACATAAATACTAATACAAAAGACCCTATCACATACTCTTTCCCAAGCAATCTTATAATTCCAAAAGAATTTGCAAAGGATTAATTTAATTATTCAATTAGCATCGGAATATTATTAATATCTTTGTTGATTAATTGAAAAGTAGAGACAGAGAGGAATAGAACTATGATTGAATTTGAAACAATATGTGCATTAGCAACACCATCACAAGAGGGAGCAATAGCCATAATTAGAGTATCAGGAGAAAAGGCAATAGATATTTGTGATAAGATATTTGTAAACCAAAAGCAAGAGCACATACTGTTAAATGCTAAAAGCCAGAGAGTATATTTTGGAAATATTATAAACAAGACAAAGACAATAGACGAGTGCCTTTGCACAGTCTTTAGATCACCTAATTCCTATACCGGAGAAAATATAGTGGAATTCTCAGTCCATGGCACCCAATACATCGCCACCCAAACCATAGTAGCCCTTATTGAAAACGGTGCCATACCAGCCCATGCAGGAGAGTTCACCAAACGTGCCTTCCTTAATGGCAAGCTCGATCTCTCACAGGCCGAAGCTGTTGCCGATTTAATTAGTTCAAATAATGAAGCATCTCATAAATTGGCCCTAAAGCAACTTAGGGGTGGATATCACGACACTCTATATCTTCTTAGACAAAAACTAATCAATATGTCTTCGCTCTTGGAATTGGAGTTAGACTTTAGTGAAGAGGATGTGGAGTTTGCGGACAGAACAAAACTAATTGCGCTGCTAAATCAGATAAAAGATGAGGTAAGTAACTTGGTTGACTCCTTTGCATTAGGTAATTCATTTAAGAATGGTATTCCTGTGACTATTATAGGTAAGCCAAATTCGGGAAAATCAACCCTATTGAATGTTTTTCTAAACGAGGAAAGAGCCATAGTGTCGGATATTGAGGGCACAACACGTGATACTATTGAAGAGAAGATTAATCTAAGAGGTTTGGAGTTTCGTTTTATTGACACTGCAGGAATAAGGAAGAGCAGTAATATTATTGAACAAGAAGGCATTAAGAGAACATATAAGGCTATTGAAGACTCAAGGATTGTACTCTTGTTGGTAGATATTAGCAAGGATAAGCCAAATGATGTTATTCAGGAGATGAAAAGGTTAAGAGAAGAAATTGATTTTTCTGACAAGACATTAATTCTTATTGGCAATAAGGTAGATAAAGCAAGGACAAAGGATAAGGAATGGGATAAACTATCGGCTATACAAATATCGGCTTCTAATAAAAAAAATATAGGTGAGATTATTGATAGTATGCTAAAGACAATAAACCCTAATGATTTAAATAATAAGGTTTTTGTAACAAACGCTCGTCATTTGGAATCTCTTAAAAAAGTTCTTAAGACCATAGAAACAATAGAACAAGAATTCCAAAACAATATTCCCTCCGACCTTATAGCATCTAATATACGCATTGCCCTACACCATGTAGGAGAAATTACAGGAGAAGTAACCACGGAAGATATATTAGGTAATATATTCTCAAAATTCTGTGTAGGAAAATAGAGTTAAGACTCCAAATTTCGTGTCCAATCTTCCAATACTATTCAAGAAAACAAGCCCAGAAAAAGAGACAAAATTAAAACGCTATAATAATTTACTGAAACGCCGTTTTAAAAAATTGAAACGAAGATTCAAGAAATTAAAACGGCGTTTTATTAAGACCCCATCTTTTTAAATTTATGTCCCACCTTTTTTTCACAAAGATAAACTCCTAATTTTGACAAGTCTTTTTACTGTGTTTTCAATTTATCGCCATATAAAATTATTATGACTTTCTACATAGGTTTTTGGGTGTCGCATAGTCAAAGTCAGGAGAGTTAATTAATATTCTATTCCATTTAAGAATACCCTCTCAACCTTATTCGTTCCATAATAGTATGGCATATATTCAAGGTTGGGGATTTCTTTTGTGATATAGAAGTTAGCTATCTTACCCTTAGCTATTGAGCCATGGGTCTTTGAAATTCCCATTGCATAGGCAGAGTTGAGGGTTGTTGCATTGAAGGCTTCCTGCGGGGTCATCCTATAATTAATACAAGCAAAACTAATAATTGTTTGCATATTTCCACTTGGGGAAGAACCTGGATTGAAATCGGATGCCATGGCTACTGGCAAGCCTGCGTCCATCATTTTTCTTACTGGAGATAGTCTCATATTTAGGAAGAAGGCTGCTCCTGGTAGGACGGTGGGCATGGTTTCTGAGCCTAATAGGCATTCTATTTCGGC
>DUQY01000035.1 GCA_012837565.1 Bacteroidales bacterium
CAAGTATTTGGCATATTTCCAACCTCATTCCAATACCTATTCAGATATAGAAACCCTAAGAAAGCTCTACCAAGAGGCATTAAGCCACCCCAATATCATAGGATTGGTTATAGGAACCAGACCTGACTGCGTAGATTGTGAGAAACTTGACTATATTGCAGAGCTTTCTAAGAACTATTATATAATGTTGGAGTATGGAATAGAAAGTTGCCACGATAAGACACTTGAAAGAATTAATAGAGGGCATACATTTTCTCAGACCAAATGGGCAATACAAGAGAGCGTAAAGAGGGGAATAAAAACAGGAGGGCATATAATCTTTGGCCTACCATCTGAAACAAAGGCTGAGATGCTTCAAGAAGCTGATATATTATCTAAGCTCGGGCTTACATCCGTAAAGTTTCACCAATTGCAACTATTTAAAAACACTGCAATACTTGAAGACTACGACAAGAACCCGCAGGACTTCAACCTATTTCCTTTTGAAGAGTATAAGGAGTTTATAATAGACTTCTTAGAAAAGTTGAATCCAGAGTTAGTTATTGAGCGCTTTGCAGGAGAAGTTCCACCACGCTTTAGGGCAAATGAAGGTTGGGGCAATATAAGAAATGAAGAAGTTGTATCTAAAATAGAACAACGCATGATAGAAAGAAACACATATCAAGGGAGATTATATATATGAAAGAGTCATTATTAGGAAAAACGTTAGAAGAATTACAAGCAGTTCGTGCAGAATTGAAGCTACCAAAGTTCACAGCCAAACAAATAGCAGATTGGATTTATAAGAAAGGAGTCTTAGATATTGACTCTATGAGTAATTTATCTCTAAAAGCCAGAGAACTTATATCAGAAAAATATGTAGTTGGTTTAATTCCACCCCTTGAAGAGGTCAGTTCGGAGGACGGAACCTACAAATACTTATATAAGTATGAAAAACAAACATACGTAGAGACCGTAATGATACCTGATAAAAAAAGAGTTACACTCTGCGTCTCAACACAAGCAGGCTGCAAGATGGGATGTAAGTTCTGTGCAACAGGCAAACAAGGCTTCATAAGGAACCTAAGTGCAGGCGAAATCATTAATTTTGTTCGTTCACTTCCTGACTTTGAAGACCTAAGTAATATCGTTTATATGGGAATGGGTGAGCCATTTGATAACTATAAAGAAGTAATAAAGAGCATAGAAATTCTAACCTCCGACTGGGGATTTGCAATGAGCCCACGAAGAATCACTGTTTCCACATCAGGAATAATTCCACAAATGATAGACTTTATCTACGAAACCCAGTGCCATTTAGCTGTTTCCATGCACAATCCTTTTCATGAAGAGAGGTTAGAAATCATGCCAATTGAGAAGAAATACCCTATTGAGGATGTCTGTGATGAGATAAGAAAACACAATTGGTATGGACAAAGACGCGTAACCTTCGAATATATAGTCTTCAAAGGCAAGAACGACACATACGAACATGCAAAAGAAATATCCTATCTCCTACGAGGCATAGAATCAAGAGTAAATCTAATACGTTATCATTCAACACCTGAGTACGATGTAGAGGGAGCAAACGAAGAAGAAATGCAACAGTTCCAAGAAGAACTCGAAGGCTTCGGACTCACAACCACCATCAGAGCCTCAAGAGGAGAAGATATCTTAGCCGCATGTGGATTACTTTCAACCAAGAATATATTGGAAAAAAACATAGATCAAGACGAATAAATAACATATTTTATATAGTGCATTATGGATAATATGGATGAAATTAATAAGAGATTATCTCCTTTAAGGCGTGAAACTAAGGTGGTAATGGTTGGGAATGTGGCAATTGGAGGAAAGAATCCTGTTAGTATTCAATCGATGACTAATACCAATACCATGGATACCGAATTGACTTGTCAGCAGGTTATTAGGTTGGTTGAAGAGGGTTGTGAACTGGTTAGGATAACTGCTCCGAATATTGCAGCGGCTTATAATCTTGAAAACATAAAGAATGAACTTGAAAGGCTGAATTGCTTTGTGCCGCTTATTGCTGATATTCACTTCAATCCTAAGGCTGCAGAGATTGCGGCTTCGATTGTGAGTAAGGTTAGGATAAATCCTGGCAACTATACTGATAGGAATAGGGGGAAGATTGACTATAGTGAAGAGGAGTATAATGATGAGCTTGAGAAGATTAAGGAGAGATTAAAACCACTTATTGAGATTTGTAAGAAGCATAATACTGCAATTAGGATTGGAACTAATCATGGTTCGCTTTCCGAAAGGGTGGTTTCTCGTTATGGAAATACTCCTTATGCGATGGCTGTTTCGGCGTATGAGTTTGC
>DUQY01000036.1 GCA_012837565.1 Bacteroidales bacterium
AATTATTAACTTATCCTTCAGGAAAGAAAGGGAGTCCCCAGAACTCCTCTTCTTCTTGAAAAATATTTTAATAGTATATTACTACCAAAACTCCTTAATAGTTGCATTTATAAGTTGAACTTAGGATTCATAACCTTTCATTTGATGCAAAGATAGTAACCATAAGGGAAAACTAAGGGTAAAACCATTAAAAATGTCCATTAAGCCTAATAATATTAATTTCTAATCGGGATAAGACAAAAAAAAGCATCTTATATCCATTAGATTTAAGATGCTTTAAGTTAAAAAAACTAATAAATTTACTTTTTAGCTTCTTTCATGTCTTTTAGTCCAGCACCTGGTTTAAATTTAACAACTCTCTTAGCTGCAACTTTAATAGCTTTTCCAGTTCTAGGATTACGAGCTGTACGAGCATCTTTATCTACAACAGTAAATGAACCAAAACCAATAAAACTAACTCTTTCACCTTGCATTAATTGTTCTTCTAAAACATTTAGAAAAGCTTCATAAGCAGCGCCTGATTGTTTTAAATTCAAATCCGCCTTAGCAGACATCAAATGGATAAAATCTTTTTTTGTCATATCAAATAATTTTTAAATGGTTAGTGCTGCAAATGTAACAAATTTTTTGAAAGTTGTATACTTTTTTTGAATAAAAACAATAATTTTAATTTTTAACTACAAAACTGCTATCCAATCTATTGCCTCTCAAAAACTCATCAGTACTCATCCTCTTTTTGCCACTAAGCTGAAAATCAAGTATTTTGATATATCCATCTTGGCAATATACTCTAAATCCGTCCCTTATATTTACTTCAACTGAACCTATGTTTTTATCATGAGTAAATTCAACAAATTCAACCCCATAAACCTTCAAAAACAAGTCTGTTTGAGTCTTTTCATTGAAAAAAATGGTCGTTGCAGAAGGGTATGGACACATTCCACGCACAAAATCTACTATTTCTCGACCTGTTTTATGCCACGGAATCAGGGTTGTATCCTTATATATTTTCGGAGCTAAGCTAGGTTTTACTTCAATTTTAGTTTGACAAATTGTTTTAATATCTCCATTCTTTAAGGCCTCGAGAGTTTTAAGAATAAGTTCACCTCCCTTAACTTTCATTCTGTCGTGAAGCTCACCTGTTGTTTCATTTTCTCCTATTTGAATTTTTTGTTGAAACATAATCTCACCCTCATCAATCTTTTCATTTAAAAGGAATGTTGTTAGTCCCGTTTCTTTTTCTCCATTGATAACCGCCCAGTGAATTGGAGCTGCTCCCCTATATTTGGGAAGTAGTGAGCCGTGAAGGTTAAATGAACCCATTGGTGGCATTGCATAAACATCCTTTGGCAACATTCTAAAAGCAACAACAATATTTAAATCTGCTTTAAGTGCTCTTAAGTCTTCAAGGAAAATCGGATCTTTAAGGTTTGCTGGTTGAAGTAATGGTAATTTATTATCTAGTGCATATTGCTTTACTGCAGAGAAGTTAATTTTATGTCCACGATTTGATGGTTTGTCGGGCATAGTAACCACGCCAACAACATTATGTCCATTTTTAACTAGGAAATCTAAGCAAGTGACTGCAAAATCGGGAGTGCCAAAAAAAACTATTCTCATTATTGATATTTAAAAGGAAGTTTATAAATCTGCCATTTTCAATGCAGTAATAGCAGCTTCAATTCCTTTGTTTCCATGTTTTCCACCACTGCGGTCTTGAGCTTGTTCTAGTGTGTTGGTTGTTAATAGTCCAAAAATAACAGGTATCTCTTTCTTTAAACTAACCTGCATAATGCCATTTGCAACTGCATCGCAAATAAAATCAAAATGTCTGGTTTCTCCTTGAATAACACAACCTAAGCAAAGTACTGCAGAGATTTTTTTCTTCTCTAAAAGACTTGAAGCTCCAAAAGGGAGTTCGAAACTTCCTGGTACATACTGTATATGTATATCTTTTTCGTCTACATCTTTTAATTTAAGGGTTTCTACTGCACCCTCAAGTAATGCATTGGTTATTTCTGCATTCCACTCAGAAACTACTATTCCAAATATCCTATTTTCTCCCGAGGGAACTTCATCAATATTGTATAATGAAAGATTTTTTAATACTGTTGACATCTTGTTATTTATTGTTTTAAGTTTATATTATAATGTGAATATATTCATTTAAAAGAGAAGGTTAAACAAATTATCTAACTCTGATTTTTGTGTTAGGTGTAAGCTTTTCATTGGTAAGCCCATTCATTTCAATTATTTGTCTTGGAGTAACCTTAAATCTATTAGCAAGCTTAACTATACTATCTCCTGGTCTAACTTTCCAATATCTCCAAGTGGTTTTATCTTCGTTATTTATTTCATAGTTAAGTGGCTGATTACCTCCCTTTGCTAATAAAATATTATTTGATTTACTAGCATATTTATCTTTAAATGAATAATATGGCTTTCCATCGAAGGTTTTATTTATCTTAACTAAATGAGTTACTGGTTTCTTCTTATTAATTTGCTTTTCTGCTCTTTCAATACCGAAAAATGTTTTTTCAATATTAATATGTTTTGTCCTTAGTGTTCTATTCTTTATATCGAGAATCCATTCAGGGTCGAAGGTTTGGTATAAGCATCTGCATTCAAAATGAAGGTGAGGACCTGTTGAAAAGCCAGTATTACCACTATAACCAATAATATCTCCAGCCTTAACCTCTTGACCAACTTTTACAATCATTTTACTTAAATGTGCATATAGAGTTTCGAGATTATTATAATGTCGTACAAGTATCATATTACCATATCCTCCATTTACTTGAGCTACTCTTACAACTCCGTCAAATACAGAATAAATAGGCTCCCCCACACTTAAGGCAAAATCAATTCCACCATGAGGTCTTTCCCAACGCCAACCGTAAGGGGAAGACTTCACTCCTTTGTCGCAGGGGAAATGAAATGATTGATCTTTCCTTTCGTCTATAAGTTTAATTTTAAACTCGTCAGGAAATTCTCCAAAGTTAAATGAAGGCATCTTAACCTTGTTTGTGCACCAAGTGTTATTATATAAGGTTTTACAAGGAGCATTCTTATTTACAATAATTCTTTCTTTCTCTTCATTCTCTTGGTCTGCAGATTGAAATAAATTACGTTTTGTACTATCTACAGTAGCTAGGATTGAAGTATTATTATTATTTGTTCTTATTGAGCTTTCTGAGGAAGCTTTTGAATTATGTAAAGCATAAAGTGAATCAGCTATCCTTCTATTTGGACTCCGTAAATCTACTTCCTTATCATTTTGAGCATATGAGAACATACTCAAAGATATTAATAAAGTGCAAAATATAACAAGTCGTTTTTTCATTAACTATATATGTATATAATATTGTAAACTACAAAAATACTAATAATATTTTATATTGAAGATGAAATGTGTTTATTATTTGTTAAATAATTAGCACAAAGAACATTATTAATATTGTTAATAGGCAACCTATAAGATAATTATGAAGAGTTTCATTTGCAGTATATAGATTTTGAATAAGATAGGAATAAAGCAGTAATCCAGAGCAAAAGATTGAAATCAAAAGAGGGAAGATAGAAAAAATATAATAATACTGTATTGTAAGAAGAAAAACATAAAAGGTTATGGCTCCAATTATTACAATCTCATATATTATGGTTGTTTTCTTTCTTAAAACAAGAGAAATAAGTGAAGCGTAAACAGGGATTAACAAACCCATATTAAACCAAACCGATATGTTTAGCATTGAAAAGTACATATAAGAAACAAGATATGAAACACATACTATAACATAACTTGTATTGGAGTTTTTTAGATTCTCTTCTATATTGTGAAAACTGCTATCGTTAAGCAGGTAAATAATAAAGATTGGGAATAAGCAAGAGACAAGAGTATATAATGTTATTGATTTTAGAACAATTGAGAGTGCATCCCTATAACCGTTAGAGAATAATACCATTAGCAATAAATAGTATATAAAAGCATAAACAGAAGTAAATAATGGATTAAATATAAATACTATTTTCTTAGCTATCCATCGTTCAGTATTCATTTTCAATATACTGATTTTCTAAGTCTAGAAACTGGGATATTTAAGGTCTCTCTGTATTTCGAAACAGTCCTACGTGCAATTGAATAACCTTTTAATTTAAGTAAATCCACCAATTGGTCATCAGTGTATGGAGAAAGTTTGTCTTCTGAATCAATAATCCTTACAAGTTCATTCTTAATTTTATCAGTCGATATCTGCTCCCCTATATCATTAATCATAAAGTTAGAGAAAAAGTCTTTAAGTTTAAATATACCAAAATGGGTTTGAGCATATTTATTGCTAACAACACGTGATATTGTTGAAATATCCATATCTACCTTATCTGCAATATCTACCAAACGCATAGGTTTAAGTTTTTGAATATCACCTTCAATAAAATATTCATGCTGATAGGTTATTATTGCTTTCATAATTAAGTATAACGTATCTTTCCTCCTATTTAAAGCATCAATAAAAATACTAGCTGATTCTAATCTCTCTCTTAGAAAACTAGCTGTTTCTTTATCAGAAGGGATTTTACTTTCAGAAACTTTCTCCAAAAGACCTTCGTAATACTTGCTAGTCTTAAGCTTACGTTTCGAATAGCTGTTTACCTGAAAATCAATCTTACCATTTTGATGAAAAACCATAAAATCAGGTATTATTGAAATAGACTCATTCCCATCTGAGAAAAGAGAATTCCCTGGTTTTGGGTTAAGCTTAACAATTTCTTCAATTGCATCTTGCAAGTCTTCTTCAGAACACTCTATTCTTTGAATAATTATATTGTACTGCTTTTTCTTGAAATATTCAAAATAGCGTTTAACAATTCTTTTAGCAAGCAGTATTGGTTTAGTTTGCTTCTTCTTGTTTAGTTGTATAATTAAACATTCTTGCAAATCCCTTGCACCAATTCCAACAGGATCAAAACTTTGAATCACCGATAAAACTTCTTCTATTTCATTTATCTCTACCTCCAAATTCTGACGGAAAAGAAAATCGTCAACTATTGAAGGTATTGAACGGCTTAAATAACCAGAATCATCAATGTTTCCTATTAGCTCTAAGCCAATTAACATTTGTTTTTCAGAAATAGGTTTAAGTTGGAGTTGTGAAATTAAATCCTCATGAAAGGTAGTCTCCGAAACAAAGATTTGATTTCTGTCTAGTTTTTCGTAGTTATCGTTATTCTTAAAAGTTATGATATCGTCGTCATTTGGGAACATCTCCATATCTCCAAAAACATCATTATCAGCACCAGCATCTTCATCTTGAGCATTTTCTTGATTATCCTCATTCTCTGTTTTTTCAGAGCTCTCGTCTTCCTCAAGTGTTGGATTTTTTTCAATTTCGTCTTTAATCCTTTGTTCAAGTGCAAATGTAGGTACCTGCAACAGTTTCATTAACTGAATCTGCTGCGGAGAAAGTTTTTGTTGTAGCTTTTGGAGTATTCTATTAGATATCATATTTCTTAACTAAACGTTTATTTAAAACTCAGCATTCTTTGGAGTACGTGGGAAAGGAATAACATCACGAATATTCACCATTCCTGTAACAAACAGAAGTAAACGTTCAAAACCTAATCCAAAACCACTATGAGGAACAGAACCAAAACGACGAGTGTCAAGATACCATTTCATATCCTTAGGTTCAATTCCAACCTCTTTCATCCTTGCAACAAGCTTATCCATATTGTCTTCTCTCTGACTTCCACCAATAATCTCTCCAATCTTTGGGAATAAAACGTCCATAGCACGAACAGTTTTCCCATCAGTATTTTCTTTCATATAGAAAGCCTTAATCTCTTTTGGATAGTCAATTAGGATAACAGGTTTCTTGAAATGTTTCTCTACCAAGTATCTTTCATGTTCCGATTGAAGATCAACTCCCCACGAAACAGGGTATTCAAATTTCTGATTTGAAGATTCTAAAATTGTAATAGCTTCCGTATATTTCAATCTCACAAAATCAGTATCAACAACGTGCTGCAATCTGTCAACTAATTCTTTATCATACATACTTTGAAGAAACTCTAAATCATCTTTACAGTTTTCTAAAGCATAACTAACTAAATATTTAATAAATTCTTCAGCCAAGTTCATATTATCTTCCAATTCGTAGAAGGCCATCTCTGGTTCTATCATCCAAAATTCAGATAAGTGACGAGGAGTATTAGAGTTTTCTGCCCTAAAGGTAGGTCCAAAAGTATATATTTTTCCAAGCGATAATGCACCAAGTTCACCTTCCAATTGTCCAGAAACAGTTAGTGAGGTTTCTCTTCCGTAGAAATCTTGAGAATAATCAATCTTACCATTTTCTGTTCTAGGAATATTATCTAAATCAAGAGTTGTTACTTGGAACATCTCCCCTGCTCCCTCTGCATCGGAAACTGTTATCAAAGGACTATGCCAATAGAAAAACCTTTTATCGTTATAAAACTTATGAATAGCAAAAGCCATAGCGTGACGTATTCTAAAAATAGCACCAAAAGTATTTGTTCTTGGTCTTAAATGAGCAATTTCACGTAAAAACTCTAAAGTATGTCCTTTCTTTTGAAGAGGATAAGTTTCAGGATCTGCCTCTCCATATATTTCAATTTCTGTTGCTTGAACTTCAACATTTTGACCTTGCCCCACTGACTCAACTAGCTTCCCATTAATTCTAAGAGAAGCACCTGTTGTAATTCTCTTTATCATATCTTGATCAAATTGAGCTAACTCAACCACCACTTGAATATTATGAACTATTGTTCCATCGTTTAAAGCAATGAAAGCAATGTTTTTATTCCCTCTTTTGCTTCTTACCCAACCCTTAACACATATTTCTTTTTCTATTTGATCATCTGCCATTCCTTGCAAAAGATCAATAATCTCAATTCTCTTTAAATCTTTCATTTGAATTATCAGTATTTTTTATTTATCTTTTTTATATAAAATTCGAACCTTTTTCAACCTCTACATCAGTAACAAATTGTTTAATTCTTTGTTCCTGATTTTTTTCACAAATCATCAATACATCTTCTGTATTAACAACAATATAATCTTTTAAACCCTGAATAACAAGAAGCTTAGTTGAGGAATTATTAATAACACAATCATTAGTTTCATACATCATAACATTCTTCCCAACAACACTATTGTCATTAGCATCCTTTTCCCTTACATCATAAATTGCTCCCCAAGTACCTACATCACTCCAACCAAATTCGGAAGGAATAACATAAACATTAGATGCTTTTTCCATTATACCATAGTCAATTGAAATGGATGGACAAGCAGAATAAGCTGTTTTAATAAAATCTTCTTCTTTTGCAGTATTGAAAACATCTATACCCTTTTCAAAAACATTATATACCTCAGGTAAAAGCTCTTTCATGGCCTTGTCAATACTTTTCAAAGACCAAATAAACATACCACTATTCCAAAGGAAATCACCACTTGAAATAAACTGTAATGCCATATCATAATTTGGTTTTTCAGTAAAAAGCTTAACTTTATTCATCTGCTTTTTTGAGCTAAAGAAATTAGATTGAATATATTGTATATAACCATATCCAGTATTTGGAGAGGTAGGTTTAATTCCTAAAGTAACCAAAATATCATTATCCTTACTCTGCTTTAACCCCATTTCAATTATTTCAATAAAATTATCTTCATTTACAATAAAATGATCGGATGGCGAAACAATAATATTAGCATTAGGATTAATTTTTCCAATCTTGAAGTTTGCATAAGCAATACAAGGAGCGGTATTTCTACGAGTAGGTTCTGCAATAATTTGATTTGGATCAAGGTTGGGTATCTGCTCGTTTATCAAATCTCTATATATCCCATTGGTAACAATATATATATTTTCTCTTGGGCAAATCCTTTCAAAGCGACGAAAAGTGGACTGTATAAGAGTCTCTCCTATTCCCAAAACATCAATAAATTGTTTAGGTTTAGAAGTTTTACTCAGTGGCCAGAATCTAGTTCCAATCCCACCAGCCATAATTATGCAATAGTTATTTATATTCATATCAATTTTTAATAATTCAAAGTACAAAAATACTAATACTTTGCTGTATTAACAAAATAAAACAAAGAAAAACAAAAAATGGTCGTCAAACCTAGATTACCATGCAAAATAGAACCCTAAACTATGTGAATATTTAGAAACAGCTGATTTATAAGAACCGATAATTGATGATAATGTATTTTACCTTGATTTTGAAAACGTTATTGCATAAAGGTCGGATTGTTTATATTAACATAATGCGAATTATTATTATTGTCTTTATTGTCGTAGTTGCTCATTTTGTTATCCTTACTATTCTATATTATCAATATTTCAAAGATAGTTATTCTAAATATTTTCTAAT
>DUQY01000037.1 GCA_012837565.1 Bacteroidales bacterium
ATCAATTATCGATAATAATACAAAAACAACGTTTAATAGGCCAGTCTTCATTAAGATTAGATTATATTTTTCTCCTTTTGTTTTTAGTAGTTGAAAGAAAAGAAATAGACCAAATAAGAAAATAAGATTAGAAAATGAAAAGGGATTCGAAAGAAATGAGAATAGAAGGGTTAGAATTATAAAAAACAAGTATTCCATCTCCCCTGCTCTTTTGCCAAATCTAACAACGAAGGTTTTCTTATTATGTAGTATATCTGTTTCTCTGTCTCTTATGTTATTTACTATTAAAACGCAGGTTGAAATTGCACCACAAACAAAGCCTAAGAACATAGATTCTTGACTGAAAGCACCTGTTTGAAGGGCTGTGGTGCCGAGTGTGGCTATGGGTCCGAAGAATAGAAATACGAATATATCAGCAATACCTAAGTAGCTTAAGGATTTCTTTGTTGCGGTATAAAGCCAAGCAAAGAGAATTGAGAATAGACCAATTAAAAGGATTATTATACCACCACTAAAAACTAAGTATATGCCGAGAGATAGAGCAATAAATAAGTCAATTCCTATTGCTATTTGCATTTGTTTTAATGTAACATCTCCCTCTGCAAGAGCCCTCTTAAATCCTACCCTACCTTTCTTATCTAATCCTTTCTTGAAATCGTAGTAATCGTTAACAAAATTAGAAAGCACTTGAATTGAAAGAGCAGCAAGAAGAGTTGCAATTGCAATTGTCCAATTAATATTGCCAATCTTTGCAGCAACAATAATACCAATAGCAACAGGAGAAAAAGCTGCAAACAAAGTATGTGGTCTTGTTATCTTCACCCATGTAAATATTCTTTCCTTTTTCATAATATTATATAGCGATATATATTAGTTGTTATTTATCATTAGATCTAAAACTAATAATATAATAAATATAAGATTTAGCATAGAAGTTAGAACAAGTATTATATTGTATTTTTCTTGCTTTGCTTTTATAAGCATAAAGAAAAGAATTAGACCAAAAACACAAACAAAATTAATTATAGATAATCCGTAATATGCATAGCTAAAGACAAAAGTTAGAAGAATAAATATAAAATACTCTATCTCACTAGCTCTTTTTCCAAACCTTAGAGCGAAACTCTTCCTATTTGCCAAAGAATCAGTTTCTCTATCTCTAATATTATTTACAATTAATACTCCTGTTGCAATTGACCCTGAAATTAATCCAGCCCAAAAACTCTCAATATTAAAATCCCCAGTCTGAAGATAGACTGTACCTACTGTTGCAATTGGACCAAAAAGAATAAAGACAAATATATCACCTAAGCCCAAACGAGAAAGCGAATATCCGGTTGCAGTGTAGAGCCAGGCAGAGAGAAGAGAAAAAACACCTAAAATAAAAATAGGTATACCTCCCTCTAAAACAAGGATAAATCCAAAAACAAGAGAAATGCCTAAGACTATAAAAATATTTCGTTTTTGTTCTTTAATTGATAGTATGCCAGAGACTAAAGGCTTTTCATAACCATTATATTGAGGAGTATCTATGCCATTTTTATAATCAAAATAATCATTTATCATATTAGATAGAGCTTGTAAAGACATTGCAGTAATGATGGTAATAATGCCTATTAGCCAGTTGATATCAACGTATTTTGAAGCAATAATAATACCTATAACTACTGGGCAAAAGGAAATTATCAAGGTTCCAAGACGAATTATTTTAAGCCATTTAACAATCCCATCTTTCATCGCTTAACTGCTTTATATATTGTTGCTATTCCGAATGATACTTCTTTGTAAGTTGCCTTTTCAAAGCCTGCTTTATTTAATCTTTCAACGAAGTCTTTACCATAAACAAATTCATTAATAGTATTTGGCAAGTATGAGTAAGCATATAGGTGCTTTGAAAATAAACGTCCAAGCAAAGGCAGGATATGGTTTAGGTAGATATTATAAAAGAAAGAGATAATCTTGTATCTTGGTTTTGAAAATTCAAGAACTATAAACTCTCCTTTTGGTTTCAGAACTCTATTGATTTCTCTTAATCCTAAGTCTAAATCTCTGAAATTTCGAACACCAAAGCCAACAACAGCTGCATCAAAACTATTATCCTCAAAGCTTAGAGAATGACAATCTTCTTGGATAAGTGTTATTTTATCACTAAGTTTTAGTTTATCTAACTTCTCTTGTCCTTTCTTAAGCATTCCTTGAGAGAGGTCAATTCCGATAATATGTTTTGCTTTATCTTGCTTGATTATTTCAATTGCCAAATCAGCGGTTCCTGTTGCAATATCCAAAACCTTTTCTTTTTTGCCTGAAAGCTGCTTAACTACTTTCTTCCTCCAAAGCTTATCTATATTTAAAGAAAAGAAGTGATTGAGGAAGTCGTAGCTTGGTGATATGGAATCGAAAAGCTCTCCAATATTAGTTTTATCTGTCTTCATATTAATACTTATCGATATGTAATAAATTTAATTTGATTTGCAAAGATAGAATAATAATTATTATCTTTGTCATCAATAATGATATCTATAATCTAAATAAACTAAGCTTATGTTAGTTGATAAAATGACAAAGGAAGATATTAGAAAAGAAATAATAAAAGATTATTTTGAATCTATTGAATGCAAAACAAATGGATTAGACATTAAATATAAAAGATATTTTACTAAAAACAAGAATAAGGATACAATACTTGGTCTGCATTATTATACCTCTAAGAGATTAAACAAATGGCTAGTTCTACCTTTTGCAAGACAAAATGCTTTAGGCTATGGTTACGTTTGCATTAAGGGTTCTTCTTATGGTGAAACTTGTTACGCTATAAGCAATAACGATATTAATGATGACAAATTCACCTTTAGAAGTATTGTAGTTCATGAATTTACTCCTCATTTCTTCGATAGATATAAAGAAAGACATTGTCCTGAGTATGAAGGGAAAATTACTGAACATTATTTTATTAATAATTACTTTGGTTCGATGTATGCTGATAAACAAAAGGGAGGAACGCATGCTTTCTTAATAACTTCACTTGGATTTGCACTTGGTTATTATGATTTGGATAGGAAATATCTAAAGTATAA
>DUQY01000038.1 GCA_012837565.1 Bacteroidales bacterium
ATTATATTAAAGAGACTCCTAATAAGGATAGAGAGTTTAAGGCATCTGATGGTAAGATTTATACTTATAGACTTGCTACTCCTAATGAGAAAGTGAGTTATATTAGGAAGTTGGAGAAGATAGAAGAGTTTGATAGTGGAAATGAATAGTTTAGATTTATAGTTTAAAGTAAAAAAGATTATTATGACGTTAATACATTATATAATGCTTGCCCTTGGGGGTGTTGCGGCTTATTTAATAGGGTCTATTCCTTCGGCGGTTTGGATTGGTAGGGAGTTTTATGGTATTGATGTCAGGGAGAAAGGCAGTAAGAATGCTGGTGCTACTAATACTATTAGGGTTCTGGGGCTTTTGCCAGGTATTTTTGTCTTGGGTATTGATGCTTTCAAAGGTTGGATGGCTGTTTATATGGCTAATTTCTTTGGTAGGTTCTACACTGATATTTGGGGTATGGTTTCTGGTGCTGAGTATTTGACTTACTATAAATTGATTCTGGGTGTAATTGCCGTTGTGGGTCATGCACTTCCTATCTATGTTGGATTTAAGGGAGGGAAGGGTGTTGCCACTATGTTCGGTGTTATTATCGGCGTATTTGATCGTTTGCTTCCTCTTATTCTTGCTATTTTCATTATCACTTTTGTGCTTTCGAAGTTTATTTCCTTGGCTTCCATTTTCTCATCCATTGCTTTCCCAATTATTTATGTGACTTGTGGGCATTGGCTTAGTTATAGCGTCTATTGGCCTTTGATTGTCTTTACTTGTTTGGTGGCCATTTTCATTCCCTATACTCATCGTAAGAATATTAAGAGATTAATAAAGGGAGTGGAGCCTAAGTTTAAGTTTAAGAAGACGGTAGATGATTGACTTAGGAGTTTTTAAATAAATGATTAGTGTACTATATAAATTACAAATAAATAAAATAAACAAATGAAAAAAACTGTTTTAATTATGCTAAGTGCAGCATTTTTAGTAGTGGGTTGTGGTAAGAGTGATCTTGCTGATAATCCTTTCCTTAAAGAATGGGATACTCCTTTTGGAACCATTCCTTTTGATGAGATAAAAGTTGAACATTATATGCCTGCTTTTGAGGAAGGTATGAGGGTTCATAATAAAGAAATTGATGCTATTATTAAGAATAAAGAAGTAGCAAATTTCGAGAACACTATTGCGGCTATTGATTTCTCAGGCGAGCTACTTGCTAAGGTAGGTGGTGTGTTTTTCAATATGACTGCAGCTAATACCAATGAAGAAATACAAGCTCTTGAGGAAAAGATAGGGCCTATTCTTGCTAAGCATGGTGATGAGATAACTATGAATGGTAAGTTGTTTGAAAGGGTTAAGTTGGTTTGGGACAATAAGGACAAAGAAAACCTAAACCAAGAACAGCAAATGTTACTTGAAAAGACTTATAAGAGATTTGTACGCTCGGGTGCTTTACTTGATAAGACTAAGCAAGATAAGCTTAAACAAGTTAATGGAGAGCTAACAACTCTTGAGTCTAAATTTATCTCCAACCTACTAAAAGAAACCAAATCTTATGAGTTAGTTATTGACAAAGAAGAAGATTTGAAAGGACTTCCAGACTGGTTAGTTGAGCAAGGTAAAGCAACAGCTAAGGACAAAAACAAAGAAGGTAAATGGGTTTATACATTAGATAGCCCATCAGTATTTCCTTTCTTAGAATTTGCAGATTCAAGAGAACTTAGAGAGAAAATCTTTAATGCAAAGAATAACCGTTGTAATAATGGTGGTGACACAGATAATAAAGCAAATATAGAGAAAATATCACAGCTAAGAGCAGAGAAAGCAGAACTACTGGGCTATAATACTTTTGCTGACTATGTTTTAGAAGAAAGAATGCTTAAGACCCCAAAAGAGGTTTACTCACTACTTGAAGGACTACTTGCTTATTCAATACCTGCTGCAAAGAAAGACGTAGTAGAACTCGAAAAACTATTAGTAAAAGACCATAAGGGAGCAACCCTTGAGGCTTGGGATTGGAGCTATTATGCTAATAAGATAAAGAAAGCAAAATACGATTTCGATGCTGAACTAACAAGACCTTATTTTGAAATAAACAATGTTAGACAAGGTTGTTTTGATGTAATAACCAAACTTTACGGACTAACATTTACTGAGAGAAAAGATATTAAAACTTATGCAGACGATATGCAAGTGTTTGAATGCAAGAATGAAAAAGATGAGCATGTTGGTATACTATACTGGGACCCATTTACTAGGGCTTCAAAACAAGGAGGAGCATGGTGCAATGGATATAGAGAACAATATAAGCAAGGCGATAAAGCAGTCACTCCAATTATAACCGTATGCTTCAACTATGCAAAATCACCATCAGGTCGCACAACAGTAACAGCAGAAGAGGCATCAACTATATTCCACGAAATGGGACACGCAATACACGGACTCTTATCTAATTGCACATATATATCAACCTCTGGAACAACAGTGCCAAGAGATTTCGTAGAACTACCATCACAAATACTAGAACACTGGTGTTCAAAACCTGAGGTATTGAAAATGTTTGCAAAGAATGAAAAAGGCGAAACCATACCACAAGAACTACTAACCAAAATGGCATCAGTAAGCCAATTTGACGTAGCATACGGAATGACAGAGCGCTATGCAGCAGCTTACTTAGATATGGAATACCACATCTTAACAGCAAAAGAAAAGACAGGTGACATAACAGCATTTGAGAAAAAAGCAATGGATAAAATTGGCTTGATAAACCAAATTCCACCACGTTACCGCTCAACCTATTTCTCTCACGTATTTGGCGGAGGATATGCAGTTGGTTACTACGCTTACGTATGGTCAGAAGTATTAGATGCAGACGCATTTGATGCTTTCCTTGAGACAGGTGACATCTTCGACAAAGCTACAGCTGACCGCTTCAAAAACGAGATTCTGTCAAAAGGCAGCACAAACTACGCAGACCAAATGTACAAAAACTTCCGAGGTAAAGACCCATCAATAGACGCAGTACTAAAAAACAGCGGAATGAAAAAATAACCCTCTTCCCAAAAGGAATAAATAAGTAAAAAAATCCCTTCATCTCTTAATTGATTTGGAGGGATTTTGCTTTTTGGATATTATTTGCTCAAAATTTAGGGTAGGTCTTTGTTGTTTAATACAGTGGAAATAAACCCTTAAAATAAATCACTGAAATAAAAAATTAAAACGCCGTAATAATTTTCTGAATCAAAGAAAGAATTTCTTAAAACAGCGTTTCATTTTTTGTTTTATAAGTTTGGTTAGGAGTATAATTTTGTCTTATTGGAACATCTATAAATCAATATCTTAGTTTATTTTATTTGTTTTAATAGTGTTTTTACTTG
>DUQY01000002.1 GCA_012837565.1 Bacteroidales bacterium
AGACTTATTAATTGATTTGTTTCTTCAAACCATTGACCCAACAAGCCTTAATCGTCAAGGGGGAGATGTTGGAACTCAATATAGAACAGGGATATATTATATCGACAAAGTAGATATTCCTGTTATTGAAAAGAAAATTGAAGAATTATCTAAGCAATATGAAAGGCCTATTGTTGTTGAAATTCTACCTTTGAAAAACTTTTACGATGCAGAACAGTATCATCAAGATTATTTAGATAATAATAGGGGCGGATATTGTCATATCGGAAAGGATTTGTTTGATTTGGCTAAGAAAGCAAATCAATATAAAGAAACTGAAACCTACAATCCTTTTAATAAGCCAAGTGATGAGGTTTTGAAAAAGAAACTTTCCAAAATTCAGTACGAAGTAACTCAAGAAAATGCTACTGAGCCTGCTTATAAAAATGAATATTGGGATGAGGACCAAGAGGGTATTTATGTTGATATAACAACAGGAGAGCCTCTTTTTTCTTCCAAGGATAAGTTTGAGTCGGATTGTGGATGGCCGAGTTTTGCAAAGCCAATTGATTACCATAGGATTGAAGAAGAGGTTGACGATAAGTTTGGAATGATTAGAACAGAGGTTAGGAGCAAAAAGGGCGACTCACATCTTGGTCATGTTTTCAATGATGGTCCTAAGGAATTGGGTGGCCAGAGATATTGTATAAACAGTGCTTCACTTCGTTTTATTCCTAAGCAGAAGATGGAAGCAGAAGGATATGCGGAGTTTTTGATTATCTTTGCAAAAGATAAATAAAATTAAATGGAAGAGAGAACAGAATTAGAAACAATTGGTGAGTTTGGTCTTATTGAGAGGCTTAACCCACCAAGAGAGATAAGAAACGAGTCAACAATTATTGGTATTGGAGATGATGCAGCGGCTTTAAAGTATAATGATAAGATAATCTTAGTCTCAACAGACGCTATGGTGGAGGGTGTGCATTTCGATATGACTTATACACCACTAAAGCATTTAGGACATAAGGCTTGTGTTATTAACTTTTCCGATATCTATGCAATGAACGGAACGCCTAAGCAAATCACAATAACTATTTCGGCAAGTAATCGTTTTTCTGTTGAGGCCTTAGAAGAGCTTTATTCAGGTATTCATTTGGCATGTGAGAAATATAATGTAGATATTGTTGGGGGTGATACTTGTTCATCTTCTTCTGGACTTTTTATTTCAATAACAGTAATTGGAGAGGTGGATGAAGATAAGATAGTAAAGAGGAGTGGTGCAAAACCAAACGATTTGCTTTGTGTAACGGGTGATTTGGGAGGTGCTTATGCAGGATTACTTGTTCTTGAAAGAGAGAAAGTAACCTACCAAGCCAATCCAAATTTCCAGCCAGACTTTTCAACCTACGAATATATTTTAGAGCGTCAACTAAAACCAGAGGCACAGAAAGAAACCATTGAGTGGTTTAAGGAAAATGATGTTCTTCCAAGCTCAATGATTGATATCTCTGATGGTTTGGCAAGTGAAACACTTCATCTGTGTAAGAGTTCTGATGTTGGCTGTGAGTTATATATTGAAAAATTGCCAATAGACTATCAAACAGTTAAGACATTAGAGGAGTTTAAGATTGTGCCAGATGTTGGAGCTTTGAATGGTGGAGAGGATTACGAGCTTCTTTTCACAGCAGATCAGAAAGACTTCGATAAAATAGAAAAGAACGAGAATATTAAAGTTATTGGTTATATCACAGACAAATCGCAAGGGAACCAACTAATAACACCACAAAATACAACCATCGAGTTAAGGGCTCAGGGTTGGAATCATTATAGAAAGGAAGATAAATAATATGAGTGAGATTAAGAACCTATTACTTGATTTAGGAGGAGTTGTTTTGGATGTTGACTATCATAAGATGGTGGATACATTCAAATCTTATAATATACCAGACTTCGATAAGCATTATACACAAAAAGACCAGGTAGAGATAATTGACTTATTTGAAGAAGGAAAGTGTACAATTGAAGAGTTTAGAAATGGTATAAGGGATTTGGTTGGGGTTAATCTTAGCGACAAACAAATTGATGATGCTTGGTTTTCAATGATAATTGGCTTGCCACAAGAAAGGATAGAGCTGCTTGGTATGCTTAAACTTAAATATAAGATATATCTTTTCAGCAATACAAATGAGCTTCATATTGAAATGCTTAAAAAGAAGTATGAAGAGGATTTTGGTTTCGATATATTCCAAACTCTATTCAATAAGGCATATTTCTCCAATGAAATAAAGCGAAGGAAACCACACCCAGAATCTTTCCAGTGGCTATTAGATGATGCAGGAATTAAGGCAGAGGAAACCCTATTTATTGAAGATACCCTACACCATATTGAAGGAGCTAAGAAAGTTGGACTTCAAACCTATTGGCTTACTGGTGGAGAAACAATAATTGATCTCTACGATAAAAAGATAATATAATGAAAATTAGTCTACCCTCTTTTGTAAATAAGAAGAATATTATCAAACTACTTATCAATAGGTATTTTTTGATAGGGGTAGCCTTCCTTTTATTAATAATACTTGGAGAGAACAGCATCGTTTATAGCTATAAACTCCATAAGCAATTAAATGAGATGAAGCTTAAGAAGGAGTTCTACATAGAGGAGATTAAGCAAGATAGTATTAATATCATAAGGCTTAAGACCGATATGGAAGCAATTGAAAAGTATGGCAGGGAAAAATACTTAATGAAAAAGGATAACGAAGATATATTCATTATTCGATAAGATCAAAAGAGAGACTATAATAATTATAGTCTCTCTTCTTTTTTCAACAAAGGTTCGTTTAATATGAAAGTCTAATCTTATTGATTGTTTCCATGATGACCATGACCGCCACCAGAGTTTCCTCCATGATGATTTCCTGTTCCTGTACCTGAGCAAGTCCCTGTTTCAGTTCCTTGTCCAGTTCCTGCCATTATTTCTGTTTGGAAATCTTCCCAATCGGTTTGACCATTATCATCAAACATCTCTTGACATGATGAAACTCCAAATAAAGCAGCAGTAGATAATAATAAAATAAATAATGTCTTTTTCATAATGAAAACTTATTAATTGTTAGAGACAGCAAATATATGAATAAAACTTGCAAAAAGAAATAAAAATCGAATAAAAATATATTTAGACTACCTCAGCCACAGTAAAAGTACTACCTCCCACAAAGACTAAGTCACCTTTCATAGCCTTGGTTTGTGCAGCTCTTAAGGCATCTTGAACAGATGAATAAATGCTATAATTTAATCCTGTTTCTCTTGCCTTTTCTGCCAATATCTCAACCTCTAATCCCCTTGGAATATCGGCTTTGCAAAGATAATAATCAGCTTTCTTTGGTAATAAACTTAGAACCTTATCAATCTCCTTATCATTAACCATACCCAAAACAAAATGTAGGTTATTATGAGGCGTTTGACTTATTTGTTTAATTATATAATTCAAGCCATCTTCATTATGCCCAGTATCGCAGATTGTCAAAGGATTTTCAGAAAGTGTTTGCCACCTTCCCATAAGTTTAGCATTTGTTTGAAGATTAAGAAAACCTTGTCTTATCTCTTGTTCACTAAACTTATAACCTAATTTTCCCAATACATCGATAGCAGAAATAACTGTTATAATATTCTTAGTTTGATAGTCGCCACTTAAAACAGAAACCAAATCCTTGTAAATTAAATCACCTTTTTTATAAATATCAAGAATAAGCTTAGAATCAAGATGACGAGCGTTTCTTATGCTATATATTTGGTCAGCAAAGTAAATAGGAGAATCGTTTTCTCTTGCCTTACTAATAAAAACAGGGGATGTCTCCTTATGTGTTTGACCAATAATAACAGGAGTATTTTCTTTTATAATACCAGCCTTTTCTCCTGCAATAGAAGAAAGGTCTTCCCCTAAAAACATTGTATGGTCTATTCCTATATTAGTAATTATTGACATTAGAGGAGAAAGGACATTAGTAGAATCTAATTTTCCACCCATTCCAACTTCAATAATTGCAATATCAACCTTTTGTTCTTCAAAATACTTAAACGCCATAGCAACAGCAGTTTCAAAGAATGAGGGTTGAATCTCTTCAATTGTACTATTATTCTTCTTAACAAAATCTACAACCCATTCCCTACTAACCTTCTCGCCATTTACTAATATTCTTTCTCTAAAGTCTTTTAAATGAGGAGAAGTATGGAGTCCAACCTTTAATCCTTTTTCCCTAAGCAAAGATGCCAAAAGATGAGATGTTGAACCCTTCCCATTAGTTCCAGCCACATGAATAGCCTTAAACTTATGCTGAGGATTATCCAAAGCCTCCATTAAAGCAATAGTATTTCCCAAGTCCGACTTATAAGCCGCTGCTCCAATTCTCTGAAACATAGGTAAGAAAGTAAAAAGATAATTTATAGTCTCGTCGTAATTCATAACCTCTTTTATTTTAAAATAAGAAGGCAAAGTTAATCAAAAAACAAATATACAGACCACAAAAAAAGGCAGACTGTTATTAGTCTGCCTTAGTGTATTTAATGGTTAAAGTATTTTACCAAGCGAAAAGAGGACGTTTGTTCATCATTTCGTTAACTTGTTTTCTTACTTTAGTGATATTTGCTTCGTTATTAACGTCTGTTAGAACTAGGTCTATCATTTCAGCAATTGCTTCCATTTCATTTTCCTTAACTCCACGTGTTGTGATAGCTGCAGTTCCTAAACGGATACCTGAGGTTTGGAATGGTGAGCGTGAATCGAAAGGTACCATGTTCTTATTAATGGTAATGTCAGCCTTAACCAATGTGTTTTCAGCTACCTTACCTGTAAGTTCTGGGAACTTAGCTCTAAGGTCAATAAGGATTAAGTGGTTATCTGTTCCGCCAGAAACAACTTTATAACCTCTTGTAATCATTGCAGAAGCAAGAGCATCAGCGTTTTTCTTAACTTGTTTTAAGTAATCACCGTATCCTGGAGTTAGAGCTTCACCAAAAGCAATAGCCTTAGCAGCAATAACGTGCTCAAGTGGTCCTCCTTGAATTCCTGGGAAAACGGCAGAGTCTAAAAGTGCAGACATCATTCTAATTTCTCCCTTAGGTGTTTTCTTACCCCATGGATTTGGGAAGTCTTTTCCTACTAGTATCATACCACCTCTTGGTCCACGAAGAGTTTTATGTGTTGTAGTAGTACAGATATGGCAATACTCAACAGCATTATTTAATATCCCTTTAGCAATTAGACCAGCTGGGTGAGCAATGTCTCCCATTAAGATAGCTCCTACTTTGTCAGCAATAGCACGCATTCTCTTCCAATCCATATCTCTTGAATAAGCAGATGCACCACCTACAATAAGTTTTGGTTTATGCTCAAGAGCAAGTTGTTCCATCTTATCATAGTTAATTCTACCTGTTTCTTCGTCTACTCCGTATGCGATTGGGTTGTAGTTAATACCTGAAGCATTTACTGGAGAACCATGAGTAAGGTGACCACCGTGGTTAAGGTCTAAGCCCATGAAAGTATCTCCAACATTCAAACAAGCAAGGAAGACAGCCATATTAGCTTGTGCTCCTGAGTGAGGTTGAACGTTTGCATATTCTGCACCAAACAATTCCTTAGCTCTATCAATAGCTAATTGTTCTGATTGGTCCACAATTTGGCATCCACCATAATATCTTTTTCCTGGGTAACCCTCAGCGTATTTGTTAGTCATAACCGAACCCATTGCTTCCATAACTTGTTCTGAAACAAAGTTCTCAGATGCTATCAGCTCAAGGCCTTGTAATTGTCTTTCTTTTTCCTGAGCTATCAGGTCAAAGATTTTTGTGTCTCTTGTCATTTTGTATATTTTTTCGTTAAATGTTTGTTTTAATGATGCAAAGATAAGATTTTATTTTGTCATCAAGTCTATATTTTTTACTTTTATAGCATAAAACAATAATAAATCAAATGGATATGTAATAGAAACTTAGATTTAAAATTTCTAACTTCTAATTTTAGATCTTCGCTTCAGTTTGCTAACTCTTTGTTTTAATTTTTTAAAACAGCGTTTCAAGAAATTCTTTCTTTGATTCAGGAAATTCTTTCAGCGTTTCATTTTCTTTATGTAGTGAAGGGGAAAATTAGATATTACTCCATTTTATAACGAGAAAAGACTTTATCTTTATTTATAGGGAATGGGTTTTCGTTAAACCATGCCATAAATCTATCGAATAAGGCTTTGTTTTGGGATATCCAAATGCCTGCTTCGTTGGTGTTGCCATAACCAAATAGCCAGTAGTTATAGGCATCGAAGAAACCTAAATCGATTAGGTGTTTATGGTAATCGAATAATACGTTTTTAAATGTTGGACTTTCTCTTTGGAATATTGGTATAAAGCGTTTGCGAATATCAATAAGGGAGTTAAGGTTTATATTGGTTTTTCCGTAACAAGCTTTTAGCAATGCGTTTTCGTAGTTTTCAGGGAAGAGGTTTGGACGAGTTTTGCTGTCAGAATAAACTATGGTCGGGTCATTGAAATTAACCGATATTTGATTTACATTAAAGGTTATCTCACTATGGTAAGTGTCGTAGAGTTTCTTAGAAATTTCTTGTGATCTGACGGATCCTCTTTCAAGGTTCATAAAGATTTCTCCATACATTATTCCCCATACCTCCTCTGATGAGGAAAGGAAGATTTGTGATGCACGGTAGTAATTTGATGCAAATGATGGGTCTTGTTCTATTCCTTTTTCATAGTAAAACAATGCTCCAATAAAATTACTTCTCTTATATGCTATATTCCCTCTTTCCAAAAATAAACAACCAGCCTTAGGATGTTTTTCAAATCCTTTGTCATAAGTAACTATTGCCATAGATTCGTTTCCTGCCTCATCATAGGAGTTTCCTAAGAGTTGGTAAACGTCAGCTGGGCAGTCAGGCTCTTTTGTTAGGGGATCAAGTATTTCTATTGCTTTTTGGTACTCTTTCATCAAATAATAAGTCCAAGCAAGCTCATACTTAAATTTCAGTTCTTGAGAAGGGCATAACGCTAAGGCTTCTTTTAGTAATTCTTCTGCAACCCAATATTGACTATCTTCAATCTGACGATGTGCCTCTTCAAGTTTTGTTTGTGCTTTTGTGCAAGCCTCTAAGGTCTTATCGATAACTGGAGCTTTAGGCTCAACTTTTTTAGTTGGTTTTGGTGTGGCTGTTTTCTTGGAACTTGCTTTACCCTTTGTTTTAGCGTTGTTTTGAGTTGAGGTCTTTGCTTTTTGACTTGTTTTTTTAGGATTTTGAGCCATGCAAACAAATGGTAATGCAAATAATAGAATCAATATTAAAAGTCTTTTCATCTTTCTTTTCTGTTTATCTTATTTTCTTATTGGATTATGCTGCAAAGATAATAGTTTTATTTAAGTAAACTTTTAGCTGCTGCAAGAATTGTACTTTCTATATTAGAGACTTGTTTCTTTTGTGAAGCAGTCATTTTTGGCATTAGCTTATCAAGATCTTTTTTATAGTTAACTGCATTAGATAATAAATCAGCTGCTTCCATAATTGCACTAATATTTCCTGTTTTTGCTTTATTAGCAACAGAAATATAATGCCTTGCCATATTATCATAGTTTGATATCATATCACTAATATTGTTTATTGAGCTTGCA
>DUQY01000039.1 GCA_012837565.1 Bacteroidales bacterium
ATTTAATAAGAAATATTAATAATTTATTTGCTTATTAAGATAAAATAACTACATTTGCAGTATCTAAAAATACATTTATCTTTTTTGCAAGATTGAGGTTTGATGGTAGTTAGTATTATTAATAAATAAAAAAAATTACATTATGAAAGAAAACTATATGCCTTTAGATGAAGCATTAAAAGTAATTTCTAAGGATAGAGAGAGAACTAATATTATGCGTAAATATGAACAAAAGACAATAGCATATTTAGTTCAATATGTTCCTTCGTTCATTTCTTCAAATATGCTTACTGGCATTGGACTTGTAGGCAATTTAATTTTAGGATTGAGTTTTGTTTTAGGTGCATATTATAGCCCATATTTTCTTTTAATAGGTATCTTTGGCTCAATCGTTAATTGGTATGGAGATTCACTTGATGGCAGACTAGCATATTTTAGGAAGAAATCAAGAAAATGGTATGGCTTTTGTTTAGATATAACCATTGATTTGATTGGAATAACTGCAATAGGCGTTGGTTTTATTGTTTATCTTGGTAAAGAATTGGGATTGATTGGCTATAGCTTTATTGTAATGTATGCCATGGCAATGATTATTACACTATTAAGATACAAGGTTACTGATAAGTATTCAATTGATTCAGGTTTGCTTGGGCCAACAGAAGTTAGGATAGTGATATGTTTGGCCTTAGTTCTTGAAGTTATTTTTAATGGAACCTTCCTTTATTTTGCAATTATATCTACATTAATTCTATTGTTTTCCAATATTAAAGATATAATGAGCCTGCTTAAATTAGCCGATATTAGAGATATTCAAGAGCATGAAAATACAGATAAAAGTATTTAATAAGAGATTAATAACTTTTACCAAAGCACAACTCTCCGCATTAATTGGGGGAGGTGTCGATTATCTATTAATGATATTTTTTACCGAAGTCTTCCTTATTCACTACACCGTTAGTATTGGAATAGGGGGTCTTATTGGTGCAATTGTAAACTTCTCGATAAATAAGTATTGGACATTCAGTTCTAAAACTCAAACCTATCAAAACAAAACACCTAAACAATTAATTAAATTTTCAATTATGGTGGTTAATAGTATAGTATTGAAAGCATCAGGTACGTATTTCCTAACCACAATCTTCAATATTGACTATAAAATAACTCGTATAATTGTCGATCTAATTGTATCAATATTCGTAAACTATAACCTCCAAAAATATTGGGTCTTTAAAATGAAACCAAATAAGAACTCGTAACCATAGATGTAATAAACATATTTAATGGTTTATATTTTGACTCTTTTGTTCTCATTTGATATTTATTTGTTCTTTTGCAGAATCTCTTCAAACGCATATATACTCTGCTAAGGAGCAGCCTATTATCGATTGCTTGTTTTGTTTTATAATACTTAAACTAAGATTCAGACTTCTAAAACAAAGCTTTAAACTATTAAAACGAAGTATTGAACTTTTGAATCTTCGTTTTGATGTCGGATTCATGGCATGATATGGCTGGTTTCATGGCATGAATCGGGAAGTATCATGGCATGATGTTGTCGGTTTCATGGCATGATTGTGAGATTGAAACGAAGATTCAAAAGTTCAATACTTCGTTTTGGGAGTTTGTTTCTTCGTTTTGGGAGTTTATACCTTGCTTTCTTTTCTTATTCTATCTATTTCGTCACGGTAACGGGCTGCTACTAAGAAGTCAAGTTCTTTAACGGCTTGTTGCATTAGCTTTTCGAGGTTGCGTATGGCTTTTTGACGGTCCTTGTCTGTGCGATATATGGTTGTGGATTCGGAAATCTTGGGCATAATGGCTTCTATTTCATCAAAGGGTTGGGAGCTGAGTAGGGTGGATACGTTTTTGATGATTTGCTGTGGAGTGATATTGTTTTCGAAATTGTATGCTGATTGTTTCTTTCTGTTTTTCTCATTCTCATCCATTGCTCTCTGCATTGAGCCTGTTATTTTGTCGGCATAAAGTATTGCTTTGGAATTGGCGTTTCTTGCTGCTCGTCCTATGGTTTGAATTAGGGCTTTGTCGGAACGGAGGAATCCTTCTTTGTCTGCATCTAAAATTGCTACAAGGGAAACCTCTGGCATATCCAATCCTTCACGAAGTAGGTTAACTCCTATCAAGACATCGAATACTCCAAGACGGAAATCTTTAATAATCTCTACCCTGTCTAAGGTTTCAACATCGGAGTGTATGTATTTGTTTCTTATGCCAAGGTTTGTTAGATAACGGCTTAGCTCTTCGGCCATCTTCTTGGTAAGGGTTGTAACTAAGGCTCTTTCATTCCTCTCAATAACAATGTTTATCTCTTCCAAGAGGTCATCTACTTGGGTTTTGGCTGGGTGAATTTCAATTGGTGGGTCTAAAAGTCCGGTTGGTCTAATTACTTGCTCAACTATTATTCCCTCTGCTTGCTCTATCTCAAACACAGATGGCGTTGCACTAATATATAGTACTTGGTTCTGCATGCCTAAGAACTCTTCAAACATAAGAGGTCTATTGTCGAGGGCGGAAGGTAGGCGAAATCCGTATTCTACAAGGGATTCCTTCCTTGAACGGTCGCCTCCGTACATTGCACGTATTTGAGGTATGGTTACGTGGCTTTCATCAATTACGGTAAGGAAGTCGTCTGGGAAATAATCTATAAGGCAGAAAGGTCTTGTGCCTGGTTTCCTTCTGTCGAAATAGCGAGAATAGTTTTCAATTCCAGAGCAGTAGCCAAGTTCTCTTAGCATTTCCAAGTCATAATTTACTTTATCCTCAATTCGTTTTGCTTCTAAGCCTCTTCCAATATCAATAAAATAATCCCTTCTCTCAAACATATCCCTCTGAACTTCCAAAAGAGCGGTATTAAGGGTGGCTTTGTTGGTTAGGAAGTTACCTGCAGGATACAATACTATATCATCCATTGTCTCAATCCGCCTTCCACTAACGGGTTCAAAGCTTTCCATGCTTTCTATCTCATCATCCCAAAAGAAAATCCTATAAGCGTAGTCGGCATAGGCAGGGTGAATATCAATAACATCGCCTTTGACTCTAAACTTTCCTCTTCCAAATTCAAGTTCATTGCGAGCGTAAAGGCTTTCTGAGAACTTCAAAAGCAAGTCATTTCTATTAATTTTATCGCCTTTCTTAAGGAATATGGTGCCATTTTCAAACTCTTCTGGGTTTCCAATACCGTAGATGCAGGAAACAGAAGAGACAACAATTACATCCTTCCTGCCAGATAGAAGAGCAGATGCAGCACTTAGACGTAGCTTTTCTAATTCGTCATTTATTTGAAGGTCTTTTTCAATATAGGTATTTGTTCAGGCAATATATGCCTCGGGTTGGTAGTAATCGTAATATGAAACAAAATACTCAACAGCATTATTAGGGAAGAACTGTTTAAATTCGGAATATAGCTGTGCCGCCAAGGTCTTATTATGACTCATAACAAGAGTTGGTCTTTGCACTTCTTGAATAACATTAGCCACAGTAAAGGTTTTTCCAGAGCCAGTTACCCCAAGCAAAACCTGAGCCGCAGAATCCCTTTTCAATCCCTCAACAAGTTCTTTTATTGCATTTGGCTGGTCGCCTGTAGGTTTAAAGTTCGATACTAGTTCAAAATCCATTCGTAATTTGTTTTATAATGCAAATATAACCATAATTTATCTGTTAAAAGAAAAGCTTCAATCCTTTTTATGGGTTTGAAGCTTTATAGTTTATATTGATTTTTCTTTTATCTTATTTACAAGAAAGAGCTGCTAATGCAATAGAATACATTTTTGTTAGCGTAGAATCTCCTCTTGAAGAAAGAACACAAGGAACTTTTGCACCCACAACCATTGCTGCTAATTCAGCTCCTGCAAATTTGGTTGCAGTTTTGTAGAATACGTTACCTGCTTCAATTGTTGGCCAAACCAAACAGTCTGCATTGCCTACAACTTCGCCTTTCATTTTCTTTATATCTGCACTTTCCTTATCAATAGCCACATCCATAGCAAGTGGTCCATCAATAATTGCACCCTTTATTTGACCTCTATTACCCATTGCAGCAATAAGAGCAGCGTCAACACAAGCTGGCATTCCAACAGCTACTTGTTCAGTTGCAGCAATCAATGCCACTTTTGGCGTTTCTATTCCAAGAACCTTAGCTGTTGCAATAACATAGTTTGTTAGAGCAAGTTTTTGTTTGAAGTCTGGTGCAGGAATAACTGCAACGTCAGAAGTAACAAGTAGTTTGTGGTATGATGGTATTTCAAAGACAGTAACGTGAGAAAGAACTGGTTTTCCTCCTGGCATAAGTCCTGATTCCTTATTTAAGATTGCTCTCATATACTTATCAGTTGTGCAAAGACCCTTCATTAAGAAATCACCTTTTCCTTCGTTAATAAGTTTAACAGCAAGGTTTGCAGCTCCTTGTTCGTTAGCTTCTTGAACAAGAGTAAATTTATTAAAATCTATCCCCTCTTCCTTACATACTTTTTTAATAGTGTCGATATCGCCAACAAGAGTTGCCTCAACAAATCCTGCATCTATTGCCATTGATGCAGCACCAATTGTATGTGAATCGTTAGCAAATGCAGCTACTAATCTCTTTTTTCCTTTTAGCTTTGCAGCATCAATAATTTGATCTAATTTTGTTATCATTTCTATGAAATTTGGATTTATGAAATAAAATGTTCTAAATTTGTGCAAAGGTACTTAGTTTATTAGAAATTACCAATCTTATGATCTGTTTTATATCTTAGAAAAAGATATTTGCAGATTAATATATTAAAATAAAAGGTAAATATTCTTTTTGTTTTTCATATTCTACCTGTAGCATTTTCCTGAGTTTATTATTATTTTTCATAATAAGAAACATTGCTCCCTGTGCCCTGAGTAATTTTTCTTCTTCTTCAATTCCTAAATTAATTGTGTTAAGTTCTTTAATCGCATCTACAAATTCTTCATACATACTAAATTCTTCGCTTATGTAATTATTAAATATTGAAGAAAAACAAAACGCTTCAACAAATGGCTTCCTAATTTTTTCTGTGCTTTTTATGCTATTAAAACCTGCACAAACTTTTCCTGCATAATTTCCTTCTTTTGTAAGCTTATTGATTGAAAAATACTTAACGGCTATGTTAAGCAATTGATTCATATTTAAACTGTCCTTTGGTATTTTCTTATCAATAGTTTTGTTCACCAGTTCATTCATAGTAGAATTAAACAAACTATCTTTTTTTAATCCTTCAAAGTAATTTTTCCTTAGAGAGAGACTATCATTTAATTGCAATAGACTTTTATCATTTGAGTTTGAAGAAAAATTTGTTAGCAAATAGTCAAAAAACATTATATTATTATTGATTAATTCTGAGACGCAACTCTTTTTATTTGTTTCAACAACCTGTTTTGTTAGAAAGTCTTTTTCGTTATCTGTTAACCTATCAATTGATATAAAATCTTCATAATACTTTGTAAAATCACAATGATTTTGTCCATTCATTCCAATTGAAGAAAAGGTAATAATAGCAATAAAAATAAAATGTTTCATAATATTTACTCTTTTTGATTATTTAATCACACAAAGATAATGTTTTTTTATTGAATCACAAGGGGAAACAAAATATCTTAATGTTTTAGTACTTTAGCAAATTGTGTTATAAAAATATTATTAATAACAAACAACCCTTAAGAAACTAATAATTCAATAGTGATATCCTTTTATTATTTATAGCAAGAATTGTTATTGATTCAATTATTTCATTTCTTCAAACTCAATTCTTGTTGTAGTTGTATCGTAACCTCCAACTCTAAGGTTTTTATGCTTACTTAATCCTGTATATTCCAAACTTGAATCCTCATAGC